>JAJQBF010000296.1 GCA_021203425.1 Clostridiales bacterium
CTTCTGTCAAGTTAAATAAGATAAGACCTTATGTTTTAAATGTACTGAGAATTTCGGTTTATCAGATTATGTTTATGACAAAGGTTCCCCCGTCGGCAGCCTGTAATGAGGCAGTTAAGCTTGTCAAGAAAAAAGGTTTTGTGAATTTAAGCGGCTTTGTAAACGGAGTTTTACGAACAATTATCAGAAACAGCGGAAAAATACCGTATCCTGACAAGATGAAGGAGCCTGTAAAATATATTTCCGTTATGTATTCTTATCCCGAGGAAATAATAAAATACTGGCTTGAAACCTATAAAACAGAAGAGATTATTGCCCTGTGTGAAGAAAACAATAAGGCGCCCAAGGTTACGGCGGCGGTTAATACCATTAAAGTATCGCCTCAGGGGCTGAAGGACGTTTTAAAGGAAGATAATATTGTTACCTCTCCCTGTAAGGCAGGAGAGGGAGTAATAACACTTTCCAAAACCTCCGACATAACGGAAAGCCTCGCCTTTAAGAAGGGTTATTTTCATATTATGGACGGCAGCTCATATCTTTGTGTAAAAATTATTGACCCCAAACCGGGCGAAAATATTTTGGACGTCTGCGCCGCTCCCGGAGGGAAAAGCTTTTTGGCGGCTTACCTTATGAAAAACAAAGGCAGTATTGTTTCAAGGGATATTTATCCCCATAAGCTGAGACTTATTAAAAACAGCGCCGAAAGACTGGGCACTGATATTGTCAAGGCGGAGCTTTTTGACGCAGCCAAATTTAAAGAGGAAGACAGGGAAAAATATGACAGGGTTCTTGTGGACGCACCTTGTTCGGGTTTAGGTCTTTTAAAGAAAAAGCCCGACATAAAATATAACAGGGTAGACAAGGATATTGAAGAGCTTGCGGCTTTGCAGAAACAGATTCTTACGGCGGCGGAAAAATATGTTAAGCCCGGAGGAATTCTCGTTTATTCCACCTGTACTGTTTCCGTAAAGGAAAATGAAGAAATAAGAGAATGGTTTTTGAGGAATTTTGACTATGAGCCTTGTGATATAAGCCCTTATATTCCCGAAGGCGCAGAAAGCGATTCCTTTGAAAAAGGCTATATTAACATAACGCCCTTTATGTGGGACGGCGACGGCTTTTTTGTGGCTAAATTCAGAAAGAGGCGGCAGTGATATGGAAAAAGCGGATATTCTGTCTATGGAACAGGAAGAATTAATCGAATTTATTCGGGAAATCGGTGAGGCGAATTTCAGAGGAAAGCAGATTTTCAACTGGCTGCACAACAAAAAAGTGTGTTCTTTTGATGATATGACAAATCTTTCGGTAAAGCTGAGAGAAATTCTGAAAGAAAAAGCCGGTATATACGGAGTAAAAACCGTTAAAAAATATAAATCTTCTGAAGATAATACAATAAAGTACTTGTTTCAAATCGAAAACGGTTATATAATAGAAAGCGTACTGATGAAATATGAATACGGTTATACTGTCTGCGTTTCCACTCAGGCAGGCTGCCGTATGGGGTGCAGCTTTTGCGCATCTACAATAGGAGGACTGGAAAGAAACTTAACCGCCGGTGAAATTCTGTCACAGATTTATGAGATAGAAAGACAGGAGGGGGTTAGGGTAGGTCACGTTGTTATGATGGGCTGCGGAGAACCTCTTGACAATTTTGAAAATTGTATTAAATTTATAAGTATAATAAGTCATAAGGAGGGAGCCGGAATAAGCAGGAGGAACATAACCTTATCCACCTGCGGGCTTGTAGGCAAAATTTATGAGCTGGCGGAGTATAAGCTGCCCATAACCCTTGCCGTTTCCCTTCATGCTCCCAATGACGAAATAAGAAGAAGGTTTATGCCTGTGGCGAATAAGTATAAATATGAAGACGTTATAAAGGCGGCAAGTGACTATGCCGAAATTACCAAAAGACGGGTAACCTTCGAATATTCTCTTATTGACGGTGTAAACGACTCAAGAGAAAATGCCGAAGAGCTGGCCCTGCGGCTCAGGGGAATTTTGGCTCATGTAAACCTCATTCCCGTAAACAGTGTTAAAGAGAGAAATTATAACAGAAGCTCCGACAAAAGCGTAAGGGCTTTCAGCCGTATTCTTATGGAACGGGGCATAGAAAACGCAGTAAGACGAAGGCTGGGGGCGGATATAAATGCCGCCTGTGGGCAATTGAGAAAGACAGTTATGGAAAACAAAAAGAAAAATATCGAACATTAGTACTCTCGTAAGGGAGTTTTGGAATTTTATATGTGAGGTGAAAGCAAAATGAGAGGTTTTGGAAAAAGCGATATCGGCAGAGCTCGTGACTTAAATGAAGACAGCGTGTTTGTTTCAAACACATCAGTCGGAAAGCTGCCCAACCTCTATATCGTTGCCGACGGTATGGGAGGCTATAAAGGGGGCGAAGTCGCCAGCAGCTCAGCCATAAGCTATTTCTGTGAATATGCCCGAAATTATCAGGGTGAAGACGATATACTCGATATTATTATTGAAGGGGTAAGGTATGCCAACAGGCTTATTATTAGAGACGCAAGAAATGATGCGGAAAGGTTGGGAGGAATGGGAACTACCTTTACTGCTCTTGTTGTAAATGACGGTAAGCTTTACATTGCCCATGTGGGTGACTCAAGGCTTTATGTTGTGGATCGAAATTATGTAAGACAGGTTACAACAGACCATTCCTATGTTATGGAGCTTGTTAAGGCAGGAAAGCTGACAAAGGAAGAAGCCAGAAACCACCCTGACAGAAACTGTATAACAAGGGCTTTAGGGGTTGAAGACAATGTTCTTGTAGACGGAATCGTCAATAATTTTGAAAACAGATTTGTTATTTTGTGTACAGACGGGCTTACAAATATGCTCAGAGATGAGGAAATAGAGGGTATTATTTATTCCGAGTGGGAACTTGAGAAGAAGGCTTACAGGCTTATTGACGAAGCTAACAGCCGTGGGGGCTATGATAATATTTCTGCTATTGTAATCGACAGGGAGGTCGGATAATATGTATTTGGAAAGCGGCAGTCTGATAAGCGGAAGATACAGAATTAAAGAAGAGCTTGGCGTCGGGGGAACAGCCGTGGTTTATAAAGCCCTTGACGAAAAACTGAACAGAGTCGTTACATTCAAGGCTCTTAAAGAAGAATTTATAGACAACGAAGACTTTGTAAAGCGTTTTACAACGGAGGCTCAGGCTGTAGCCGGTCTTACACACCCCAATATAGTAAGCGCTTATGACGTAGGCAGGGACGGAAATATCTGTTATATTATTATGGAATATATTGACGGACCTACACTTAAGGAGCTTATTATTCAAAACGCACCTTTTACAAATGAAGAAACACTTGGGGTTTCCATGCAGATAGCCTCGGCTCTTGAGGCAGCTCACAGAAACCATATTGTTCACAGGGATATTAAGCCTCAGAACATACTTGTTACAAAAGAGGGCAATATAAAAGTAACGGACTTCGGAATAGCAAAGGCAGCCACAAACGCTACTCTTACGGCAGACCAAATGGGCTCGGCTCATTATTTTTCTCCCGAACAGGCGAGAGGCGGCTTTGTAGATAACAAAAGCGATATTTATTCACAGGGCATAGTTATGTATGAGATGCTTACGGGTCAGCCTCCTTTTGACGGAGAATCTCCCGTGGCTCTTGCCTTAAAGCATATGGACGAGCCTTTGCCGGATATAAGAGCTATTAACTCAAATGTTTCCGACAGTCTTATAAAAATAATACAAAAAGCGACGGCTAAGAAGGCGTCACAGCGTTATGCAAGCGCAAGCGACCTTACAAGAGATTTAAAGAAAGCTATTGTTGATACAACAGGCAGCTTTGTGACAGACAATATTATAGATAAGACATCTCAAACCCTTATTTTGACTCCCGAAGAAAGAAAGACCATAAGAGAAGGTTCTTCTTCAAGAACAACAAGAAGAACGACAGGTTCTTCCCAGAGAAAGCCTCACAAGAAAACAAGAAGTGAAGCCGAAAGAGAAAAAGAGCTTGAGAGAAGACGCAGGGAAAAAGAGGCAGAAGAGGCGGCAGCCGCAAACAGAAAGGTTATTATGGGGGCTGTTATTACAGGTGTTGCTATTATAGCCGTAATTACCATAGTTATAGCAATTCTTGTGGGCGGAAACAGCGCCGGAGATGTTGTCATGCCGGATCTTGTAAATATGACACAGGAATTGGCTGAAAAATCTGCTAAGGAAAACGGTATTTTCCTTGAAATCGAACAGGTGGAAAGCGATGAGCTTGTAGGTATGGTTGTAGGTCAGAGCGTTGACGCAGGCAAGAAGGTTTCAAAGGGCGACACTGTTACAATTCAGGTTTCAATAGGAAACGGCGAAGTTGAGTTCCCCGATATTGTGGGAGACACAATGGAAGAGGCTCAGACAAAGCTTAAGGCGCTGGGTATTACAAACATTAAATTTACCAGAAGACAAAGCTCTAATATAGCATCGGGTACTGTAATAAGCACTGACCCTGAGGCAGGAAAGATGGTTGCCGTAACAGATGAGGTTACACTTTATATAAGTATAGCCGAAAGCGAAAATATGGTTGAAGTAGAGGACGTACTGGGTCTTACGGAAAGTGAGGCCGTTGAAATTCTTGAAGAACAGGGCTTTGTTGTTAAGGTTGAGGAGTCTGCCTCAGATGAATATCCCGAGGGACAGGTCTGCGCTCAGAGCAAGGACGGCGGTTTTGAGGCGGTTGAAGGCTCTACAATTATGATTTATATCAGTACGGGAGCTGCCGAAATATCAACAGTGACGGAGGCAACAACGGAAGAACCCAAGACAGAGGCGGCGACGGTTCATGCCGTAGAATACGAAGAGGTTGTTACTCCTTCATATTCTTCTGTTACGGTTCCCGTTACAAAGGTTCCCGATTCTGACAGCACAAACGTCAGAATAGCCGAAGTCGGTCTTGACGGGTCGGAAACTACTGTATATGACCAGACGCTTTCAAAATCAAGCTTTCCTTATTCCGTAAATGTATCGGGAATGGGAAGCACATATATAGTATATTATGACGGAATTATAAGCGCTGTTCACAGCTATGACGACGGAGGGCTTTCAAGCTCAAATTATTATGAAGACGGAAAGATTGTTGACTCTACTGATTATTAAGGGTTTGAAAATATGACTGAGATGACAGGGAGAATTATTAAAGGTGTAGGCGGACTTTATACGGTTGTTACCGAAGACGGAACATTTTACAAGGGAAAAGCAAGGGGAATTTTAAGGAAAGAGGGCAAAAAGCCCTATATAGGCGACTTTGCCCTTATAACCTCTCCCGAAGAGGGGGAGTGTATTATAGAAGACATTCTTGAAAGAAAAAATTCCCTTATTCGTCCCCGTGTGGCAAATATAGACTGTGCTCTTATAGTTTTTGCTGCGGCGGAACCGGCTTTAAGCCTTGAACTTTTGGACAGGTTTTGATTTTCGCCGAAAGCAGAAATATTCCCGATATTCATATTGTTATAAACAAATGCGACATAGGAGACGTATCTGTTATTGACAGGGTTTATAAAATTTATGAAAGCATATACAGGGTTCACTGTGTCAGCGCCGAAAGCGGCAGAGGAATTCAGGAGCTTAAAAACGAACTTAAAGACAGGGTAACTGTTTTGGCGGGGCCTTCCGGTGTGGGAAAGTCAACTATAGTGAATGCCGTTACGGAAGGCAGACGTATGGAAACGGGAGAAGTAAGCCGAAAAATAAAACGCGGCAGACACACAACCCGTCACGTGGAGCTTTTGGAGGTATTCCCCAACACATATATTGTAGATTCTCCCGGTTTTACCTCTCTTGATCCTTCCCTTCTGGAGTGTGAAAACCCGGCGGAGCTTTTCAGAGAATTTAAGCCCTACCTTGAAGGCTGCCGTTTCAGAGACTGCCGTCATTTGGATGAGCCGGACTGCCGCCTTAAGGAACAGGTAGGGGTTAATATATCCCCCGAAAGATATAACAGGTATAAGCGTATTATGAAGGAAATAAAAGACGGTGTTAAGCTTTAAGAAAAAGTTCGGCAGACGCTTTGCGAACTTGGCTGAACTGTTACAACCACAAAATCTAAGGAGAAGATTATGATTAAATTATCACCATCAATTCTTGCATCAAATATGATGCATCTTGAAGATGAAATAAAAATATTCGAGAAAATGAAAGTCCCCTATATTCATATTGACGTTATGGACGGGCTGTTTGTGCCTAATTTCAGTTTCGGAACGGTCGCCATAAAGAATATAAGGAAAGCTACGGATATGGTTTTGGACGTACATCTTATGGTGTATGACCCAATAAAAAATATAAAGATTTTTTGCCAGTGCGGAGCGGATATTATTTCATTTCACTTTGAGGCAACAAACAAGCCTTTAAAGGCTATCGAGTATATAAAGAAGTACGGCAAAAAAGCCTGTATAACAATCAACCCCTCGACTATGGCGGGGGCTGTTTTACCTTATCTTGACAGTGTGGACCAGGTTCTCGTTATGGGTGTTGTTCCCGGTTTCGGCGGACAGGGGCTTATTCCAGAGACGCTTAACAAAGTCAGAAAGATAAGAGCCTATGCCGACAGTCATAACATTGACTTGGATATTGAAATAGACGGCGGAATTCTTCCCGAAAATTTAAAAAACGTTCTTGAGGCAGGCGCCAACGTTATTGTAGGGGGTTCTGCTATTTATAAGGATTATAAGTTAGAAGAAAATATAGAAAATCTTTATAAAATAATAAGGGAGTATGAACAGGAATGAAAGCAGCCGTAATCTGTAACGGAAATATAAATTCCTATGAAAGCGCAAAGGTCTGGACCGAAAGGGCAGATATTGTTATAAGCTGTGACGGAGGCTTAAGACATTGTGACGCTATGGGTATACGTCCGAATCTTATGGCGGGCGATTTTGACTCGGCAGAGGGCAGACTTCTCAGTGAGTATGAAGAAAAAGGCATTGAGATTATAAGAGTGCCGGCTGAGAAGGATTTTACCGACTGTGAGCTGGGCATAAGAGAGGCTGTAAAGAGAGGCGCCGACGACATAACTCTTTTGGGCTGTATAGGTACCCGTCTTGATCATACTTTGGCAAACTGTCATCTGCTTATGATTCCTCTTAAAGAGGGTGTAAAGGCAAAGCTTGTTGATGAACACAATATTATTTATATGACCGACAGCAAAATAAGCCTTAAGGTAAAAAAGGGGCAGACAATTTCCCTTATTCCCCTTACGGGCGCCGCAAAGGGAATATATACAAAAGGGCTTTATTACAGCCTTGAAGACGGCAGCTTATATGCCGGTTCTTCCTGCGGCGTAAGCAATGTGGCTGTAGAGGAAGATGTTGAAATAAGCCTTAAAGAGGGTATTCTTCTCGTTATGCTTACCCGGGATTAACAGGAGGTTTTAACCGGCATATAATATAACAGAAAATATTTTTGGGCTGGTTTAAAGTGAAAGTTAACAAAAAACTTATAGGCTTGATTTTAGTCGGTTTCGGCTCGGGAGTTGTCTCAGGAGCTGTTATCTGCGGAATGGGATTTTTTATGGGAGTAGTTTTTATTGCACTGGGGCTGATTGAGTTATTCTGCTGAAGGAGATTTCAAATGAAGGACAGTATAATTTTTGACCTTGACGGAACACTTTGGGATTCAAGAGAAGGGGTTGTTCGGGCTTGGAACAACACTCTTGAGGATATGGGGCTTGTGCCCAATGTAACAATTGAAAAGCTTACCCCCTGTATGGGTCTTCCTCTTGACGAAATAGGGGCAAGGCTTTTTTCCTCATATTCAAAGGAAAAACGGAGCGAAATTATCGAACAGTGTACTGTAAACCAAATGATTTTGCTTAAAGAAATCGGGGGTATACTCTATCCCAAGCTTATTGAAACACTGAAAGAACTTAAAAAGGACTACAAACTTTTTATAGTAAGCAACTGCAGAGAGGGCTATATTGAAAGCTTTCTTTACCACCACAAGACGGAAGAATTTTTCGACGACTTTGAAGACAACGGCAGAACGGGGCTTTTAAAAGCTGAAAACATAGGTCTTATTATAGAAAGAAACAATCTTAAAGCGCCGGTTTACGTCGGAGATACCGATACCGACAGACAGGCCACGGAAAAAGCCGGAATTCCTTTTATTTTTGCGGAATACGGTTTCGGAAAGGCAAAAAGACAGGCGGCTCTTCTTCCCGAGTTTTCGGCTTTGCCCGAGGTAATGAAAACACTGGACTGATTTAAATTTTTGCTTGACAGTAAGGGTTCATTGTGATATCATAAAAATACAAAAGAGAGTAACTTAAGGCAGTTATTCCTCACCAATGCAGTTATTTAAAAAGATAACCGTCAGGTTTGGTCGGCCTATGACGGTTATCTTTTTGTTATGTTTCGGATTATGCTTACTATGCGTATAAATGCTGCAGTAAACACAACAAGGGCATAGATGTCATAAATAATCTCTATCATAAACAATATCTCTCCTTTCTTAACATAATCCCGAAGATAGCTGCCTAAATCATAAGCATCGCCTCCTTCATATGTAAGTAGGAAGGTGAGGAATAACCGCCTGTCACTCCCGTTTGCGGCAGAATTTAAAACTCCGCTGAATCCGAAACAATAAACGAATCGGATTCCTAAAATCAAGTATAACATATACCTGTAGAAAAAACAACAGAAAAATCCTCAAAACTTAAAAAATAGGAGCAAAAAGTAACAGTTCAGCCAAATCACTCGCAAAGCGCCTGTTATACGCAGTCGGCGCAGCCTTGCGACTCAATTTTTGCTCGTTATTTGGCGTTCCGCTCGTGGTTTTTCAGCAGAAACTTCTTTAGTAAACGAGTTTACACAGAAG
>JAJQBF010000083.1 GCA_021203425.1 Clostridiales bacterium
TCTTTTAATTTCTCATATTTTTCATTAAGCATCATTAACAAAATCCTCCTGTTATATTTAATTTACAGCATGAATAAGCAGCTTTTGAAATTATTATACTCCGGCTATGCCTGCGAATGCTTTCCTTGGGAACCCAAAAGACGCTGGGCGCCGCAGGCGAAGAAATCACCGGCAAATCTGCTTCGGCGAATTAATCATCGCTTCCTTAACATCTGTATTTACAAATTGTCATATTCATCTAAAAAATGATGTCTTATGCCCTTGGCTTTATATTCTATAACAGTATCAAGATTAACATTTTCAACACTTCTGAAAATATGGGTTTCCACTTCGGGATTTTTCTTTTTAAGTTCTTTTATAAGTTCCTTTATTTCAACCCTTTTTGAACGGTTTTCCTCATTATTACAGGTAGTACAGGTGTCTGTGAATTTACAGGCACACTGTATAAAGTGAAGACCGTTAAAATCTCTCCATTCCTTTATGTCATCTTCTCTTATAAGATATAAGGGATGTATAAGCTCCATACCCTCAAAATTGGTGCTGTGAAGCTTCGGCATCATTGTCTGAATTTGGGCACCGTAAAGCATTCCCATAAGTATAGTTTCGATAACATCATCATAGTGATGTCCCAGTGCAATTTTGTTGCAGCCAAGTTCTTTAGCTTTGCTGTACAAATAGCCTCTCCTCATTCTTGCACACAGGTAGCAGGGCGATTTCTCAACATTATATACCGCATCAAATATTGAGCTTTCAAACATTGCAATCGGAATCCCCAGTATTTTTGCATTATGCTCGATGATTTCCTTATTTGCCTGACTGTAGCCGGGATTCATAACCAAAAACACAAGTTCAAAATGAAACTTATTATGCCGCTTCAGTTCCTGAAACAGCTTTGCCATAAGCATTGAATCCTTTCCGCCGGAAATACAAACGGCAATTTTGTCATTTTCCTTTACAAGCTCATATATGTTTACCGCCTTTGCAAATTTTGAAAACAGCCTTTTATGATATTTTTTTCTTATGCCAAGCTCAATTTCAGCCCGTTTCTTAGCCGCATCTTCATTTTGTATTGTATAAAGCAGCCAACTGTTATAGCCGCCTTTAAGACTGTAGGCATTAAAGCCGATTTCTCTTAATTTTAAAGCGTATTCTAAACTGACTTCACCTTTAACGCAAAACAGTATAATCATTTTGTCCTTTGGCAGTATTTCACTCTTTTCTAAAATTTTGTTTTCATCTATATGCAAGGCTCCTTTTACAGAACCGTATCCGACGGAAGCAGAATCTCTTATATCAATAAGCAAATAACTCTCTTTGTCAAGAGCATATAATTCTTCACAGCTTATTTCAAACATAGCATCACCATTAGTCATAAAAAAACACCTTATATTCCTACTTAACTAATAGGTTTATTATATATTATTCCGCTGTTTTCGTCAAGAATTTAATTAACAAATGAAATGCTCACATTTTGAATAGTGGGCATTTCATTTCCACTCATAGGGCATAAGTCCCTACTGAGTGGAGCGTTGTTAAACGCCGTTATTTATAAGCATTTTTTGTGTCAGCAAAAAATGCGCATAGTCTTTGACAACACCTATTTACCCACAAAATTTATAGGATTTTGTGTTTACAAACTTTGCCTGATGTGATATACTCATAAACATATCAGATTAATAGGTAATATTTTGAAATTCAAATACGAGGAGGAAATATACTTATGGAAAATAAAGAATACGGCTTTATGACAAGGGCTGTTCATAAGGGAAATGATATTGACAAAGAAGGCGGAGCTATTAAACGTCCCATAACTATGGCTAACAGCTATGCCCTGCCTTATGACCCTACAGATATGAACTGGTCAAGTGCCAATGGGAATTTATACACAAGAAACGGCGGCACCAACCAAAAATATTTGCAGGAAAAAAATAGCTTCTCTTGAAGGCGGAGAGGACTGTATTGTTTTGGCTTCAGGTGTTGCGGCTTTAGGCGGCTTGTTTTTTTGCACTTCTTAACAAAGGCGACCATGTTATTTTTTCAAGCGTTACATACATTGCCGTATACAGGCTTTTAAATGAGCTTTTCAACAACGAATTCGGAGTTGAAACCACTCTTGTTGATACCTCCGACCCGGCAAACATTGAAGCGGCAATAAAACCCAATACAAAGCTAATTCATATTGAAACACCGGGAAACCCCACACTTACAATAACCGACATAGCTGCCGCAGCCAAAATAGCACACAAAAACGGTGCTTTGCTCAGTGTTGACAATACCTTTGCCTCACCCTTTAATCAGCGGCCCATAGAGCTTGGTGCGGATTTTTCCGTTGAAAGCCTTACAAAATATATAAACGGTCATGGAGACGCTATGGGCGGAGCAATTATAGGAAAAAAAGAATATTTAGACAAAATAAGAGCTGTCTCACAGGTAAATTTGGGCGGAACCATAAGTCCGTTTAATGCGTGGCTCATAATGAGAGGCTCTGTAACTCTCCCTCTCAGAATGAAACAGCACAATAAAAATGCCCTCGAAATTGCAAAGTGGCTGGAAAAACAGCCTTCTGTCAGCTTTGTTGCCTATCCCGGTCTTGAAAGCCACAAAGGATACGAAACAGCAAAGAAACAGATGTCGCCGGGCTTCGGCGGTGTTCTCTCCTTCGGACTTAAAGCTGACCACGACACCCACAACAAATTTGTAAGCAATTTAAAAATAATCACTTCCGCCGTTTCCCTCGGTCACGATGAAAGTCTGATTGTATTTTTAGGCGAAAATGACGAAAGGCAGTACCTCTATCCCCAAGAATTTAAAAACGGCTTTTTCCGCTTTTCCGCCGGTATAGAGGATACCGAAGACCTAATAGAAGACATACGTCAGGCACTGAAATCTGTGGGTTTTAAAACAACAGATTAAAAATATATGAAAAAAGCACCTCAAATTATTGCGTATAAATAAATTGAGGTGCTTCTGACTTTTTTTATGTATCAATCCGTTCAATCTCTGTTAATACTTTATTTCTGTATACTAAATCATCACGTGCGACAAATCCCAGCTTTTCCCAAAAAGCGTTTCCATCGGTATTTCTTTCAAAAGCAACAAGATTAATTTTGATAATACCTAAATTATACAATGATTTTACTGCCATATCCGCTAATTTCTTTCCTATTCCTTTATTTCTGTATAATGGTGAAACAGCCGTATGATATATGTAACCCCGTCTTCCGTCATTGCCTGCCAAGACAGCACCAACTATTTTTCCCTGCATTAAAGCGACAAAACAGGTTTCGGGATTTTTCTTTAAAAATTTGTCAATGCCTTCTTTTGAGTCATCAATATTGTTTAACCCCATTCCTTTACAAGACATCCAAAGCTTATACACATCTGAATAATCCTCGATTAACATACTGCGAATTTCCAAAATTATCCTCTCCTTACGGTTCTATTTTCCGCATAACACACTTTCAAACAGGAATCCGCATTTTATTTCATATTTATAAAATACAATCCAACCAAACAAACAGCCACACCTATAATTTTGTTCCAAGTCAAGACTTCATTGTATCCGAACCAACCCACAAAAATAAGTACGGCTGCAAGAAAGGCACTTTGAACAATAGACAGTGTGCTAACCTGCCATCCGTTTTTATACACATACAAAAATCCGACTTCCAAACCAACTAACACAATACCCAAAACAATTGGCGCCGCATTCATTTTTCTGTATTCGATTAAAATGTTTCCCTTGTTGCTCATTATGAAATACAAAACAAATGAAAAAATTGTGCCGACAAAATAAGTAACCGTCAATGAAGCGAATGGATTCATATCATCCGGCAATGATTTTGCACATATTTGATATAATACGTTTGATAAAACGACCAACAGAATTGGCCAAATATAATTAAACATCTTTCTTCCTCCTGAAAATTGTATTTGACCTGACTGTTGGTAGGTGTCCACCCATTTATATTTGAAAGGCATTGCCTTGACAAATGTTCCATTTTATGACCCCAGTATATCATAAATCTCCAAATAATTCAATACGAAATTTTAAAACATTCATAAACAATAACAATTGCAGTAATCAGACGGTATCTCTGAAACATCCGCCTTAAAAGATTCACTTGTATCTTCATAATCAAAAACACAGATGTTGCTTCATTGTTTATTTTTGTGGACTCACTATTAAAAATTTTTGCAGTTTGGTTGATAATCAGCCTTCATACAAAAATTTAATCGGAGAGGTTTCCAAGTCCTCTCCGAGTTAATAAAATCAGTTATTTAAGATGTTTTTACAGCAAACGGTTGGTCTGATTATCATATAATTTCATTAAAAAATCAATGTACATATTTCTTATTTTGTCCGATTCGGTGTAGGCAATCCAAACCTTAAGATTTTCGGCAATAAGAGCCTTTGCCTGTTTTATGATTTTTTCTTTCATACCGCTTTCTCCTTTCATTTTCGTCTTTACCTTTGTTTTGGTTCATGATATAAGTATACTGCGCAAAATATTCTTTTTCTACCAAATTACTGCCGGATTCTATAACAATACTGCGAGGTTTTAATATGATTGTAAATGTCAGCGGCAAAAATTATCTTTCGGACGTAGTTATCAGAAATGTGGAAATTTATGATGACCGCTCCGAAGAAATTTATTACAGCCTTCCCGATTATCCCATATACATAAACAAAACATATCTGTCGCTTTTTCCCGGCTTTGAATTTCCGGGACACTGGCACGAGGATATTGAAATAACCGTCATTTTGGAAGGCGAAATGATATACACTGTGAACGGTGAAAAAATTCATATGAAGGAAGGTCAGGGGATTTTCGTGAACTCCCGTCAGCTTCATTCAAATTATTCTGTTATGAGAAAAGAGTGCGTTTACATCTGTATGCGTCTTAATCCGTCTCTTTTGTGCGTTTCTTCCTCATTTGAATATGAATTTGTTATGCCTGTTATTCGCTGTACGAATCTTCCCTATATTTTTTTCGATTCTCAGGTTTTATGGCAAAACAGAGTGACAGAGCTTATAAAAAATATATATGAGCTGAAAAATACAAAAACTCTTCCTCTCAGAACTCAGACAGCATTTTTTGAGATTTGGGCTTTGCTATGGGAAAACCTTGCCTTCAAAAATAACGGCAGCCAAAAGGTAAGTGCTGATCTTGACATAACCAGAAATATGGTTGACTTTATTCAAAAGAATTATGCCGAAAAGCTTTCACTTGCCGATATAGCCGAAGCCGGTGCCGTAGGTCAAAGCAAATGCTGCAAGCTTTTTGCCCGCTATTTCGGCAAATCCCCTGTGGTTTATTTAAATCAATACCGGATAAACAAAAGCATAGAGCTTCTGAAAAACACAGACCTTACAATAACGGAAATATCTCTGACGACAGGTTTCTCCGGTGCAAGCTATTATGCCGAAACATTCAAAAAATATTTGGGGAAGACACCCTCCGAATACAGACACATTTAAAGCTTATGAAACATGGGCTGCATTTTTTCATATGTGCAGTATTCCTTAAAACCGAGAGTTAAGAGGTATTCCTTTGTTTCATCTATATAGGCTCCCAAATGTTCGGGCCTGTGGCTGTCGCTTCCGATTGTGATAATCTGTCCGCCCAAATCTCTGTAAAGCTTTAAAATATCCCTTGAAGGCATACTGTCTTTCAAACCGTAGCGATGAGAGGATGTGTTTATTTCAATACCTTTTCCGTCGGCAATTACTGTTTTCAGAATCTCCCTGACAAGAGGCTTTGTTTTCTCAAAGGGATAGCAGCCTGCCAAGTCATAGCGTTTGATTAAATCCATATGCCCCAAAACGCTGTAATTATGAAAATGCCTAACCAAATATAACATATCCTCATAATATCTTTCGTAACACTCCCGACGGGTATGGTTTTTCTGAAAATCCTGATTCCAAAATTCCTTATCATCTATTTCGTGAACCGAAAGAATTATAAAATCAAAGGGATACTGCCTGAAAAGCCTTTCGTATTTTTCTATTGTGTGCAGCTGCATTCCGAACTCCAGACCCAGCTTTATATTTATTTTTTCGGAATATTCTTTCTTCAATTTCAATATTGTTTCATAGTAGGTCGGATAATCAACGTTTGCAAGTGCCATTTGCTCAGGCTCACCGAAACCTCCCTTTCTGTAAAGCATTTTTCCCGGTTCGTCCCAGTCCTTTTTTACTCCGTAATCAACGTGATCCGTAAAGCAAATTTCATCGAGCCCCATAGCAATGGCATTTTTTACAATCTGCTCCGGCTCATAAACCGAATCATCGCTGAAACTGCTGTGAATATGATAATCCGCTCTCATTTTCATCAACCTCCCTGCTTTTCCAGCCATACCATATATTCCAACACATTCATATCCGAGTCGGCAAAATAAATCCATTGCTCCTTTCCCGTAATTTCATTGGGTCCGTCTAAAATTTGAACTTCTTTTTCCTTTAAATTTTTTATTGCTTTTTCCATGTTCTGTATTTCAAAGCATAAGTGGGGACAAAAAGGCTTTTCAGGTTTTTTGGAACAAATTCCCTGTTAATGCTTTGCAGAAGTTCAAGCCTTGCTCCGTTAAAATCAAGGAACGCTCCTATTTCTCCGTAATTTTCCGCCTTTGTACGGTTCAAAAGCTTAAAGCCGAGCTTTTCCGTATAAAACCTTATAGACCTTTCCAAGTCCGAAACATGAAATGCTGCGTGATCATATGCCATAAAAATTCCTCCCTTTAAGCTATTTTCCTTGAAATATCTTTTTCCTCACGAGAAAGACAGTCCATAAGCTCAATCATAATTCCCACATCTTCACGTCTTGTAACAAAAAGCTCAAGGGCTTCTTCATAATCTAAAACAAGCCTTGCCAATGCTTCTGTCAAAACAGAATTATTCTTCAAATCATATTCTCTGCCGGTTTTTGTATCAACCAAAACTGCATATCCGCTGCATTCGGCAACCGCATTTTTAAAAAGTGCAATCTGCTGTTCATTTCTGATTTTCACTGTAATCTCCTCCCGCATTGAAAAATATTTTTTCTTTACCATATCGAAAAATATTTATTGATAGCTTTTATTCTTTATGATATAATTATACCGACTGATAATGATATATAAAATCCCATCAGCGACGAATAATATAACAAAACCGACTTTTTAAAAGGAGAAAGAATGTATGGCACTTCAAAAATGCGGTCTGAACGTAAACAGCATGAATAAAGAGCTTCTTCCACACGGAACACAGGCATTTCCCTGCGCCGGATACGAGTCGGCTCATACAGTTTCTGTTGAGGACTTAATTTTGTGGCATTGGCACGAGGAAATAGAGGTAATTTATATAAAAAAAGGTATTATGCAGCTTCAGGTTCTGTCGGAACATTTTAACGTTCACGAAGGAGAACTGGCTGTTATAAATGCCAATGCACTTCATACAGCTTGGGGCAGCCCTTATTGTGAACTTCAGTCACTTGTTTTTTCGCCCCTTTTAATTACCGGCAGCCCAGATTCCGCCTTTGCCTTAAAATATATTACACCTATAACCGAGTATAGCCGGTTTTCCTGTATAATTTTAAACAAAGATAACACACAAGCTGCCAACCTCTTTTCCGAAGCCTTTCAGGCACTGAAAACAGATGCTTTCGGATATGAATTTACCGTAAGGGAAAAACTTCCCCTCATATTGATGATTATTTACAAACATCTCAAACCATACCTGTTAGAACCCAATACTCCCAAAAGCACAGATTCTCTTCGCATAGCCGAAATGCTTAAGTATATTCATACAAATTTTTCAGGTGAAGTCACACTTTCGGATATAGCCGCAGTCTCCGGCATCAGCGAACGTGAGACCCTGTGCTGCTTTAAGCGGACAATAGGCGAATCTCCTGTTCAGTATCTTGTAAAATACAGGCTTATGCAAAGTGCGGATATGCTGAGTTCCGAGCCGACAAAACCAATTACCGAAATAGCCGGTGAGTGCGGCTTCGACTCTCCTGCCTATTACACAAAAAAATCAAAGAGCTATACCTGTGTACACCCAAAGATTACAGAAAGAACATCTTACAAAAATCGTTCTTCACTGTAAACAGCAGTATTTTATGATCTTCAATACGAATTTTAAGAGCATTAGTGATTAAACCAAAAGAATAATAACAGACATCCGGGTTACCTCGGCATCAATTATGAACTACCTTTAGGCAGTTTTAGTGAAATGGAATGGCGGATTTTAACAGTCCGGTTCAACTGCGGCTTTTTCCGCTTGCCTGCAAATTCGTGGTTAGAAATAACAGCATAAACTTCTGCTATTTTATCAAAAAATATTTTTTGACGGATTACTGCCGAATACTCTTTTTAGTTCTGTCAATGAGCTTTTTGTATTTCTTGAAAAGTGGTCAAAAGCCGAGATTTTCAGATTCAACCGCAAAAGTGCATTTTACCATGTGGAATGATTATGTCATAATGTCCATAATCAAAGGCAGTTTGGGCATAAATATGCTACCGGAGCTTATCTTAAAACGCATACCCTGCTGCATTATCGCAAAGTAAATTGACGTTCCTGCCTACAGAGACATCGGAATTGCCTTGAAGGGTTGAAAAAATCGCTTCTCTTGCAACAAAACAGTTTTTTGAATACGTTAATCACAGGTAAAAGTGATTTTACTGTTTACCTCAACAGGCAGTATAAGCCCAATGAAAAGTAATAACATCCGTTATCCATTAAAGAAATTCTTTAAGTCTTATCGTATCTTATCGTTTTTCTTCTCACTCTCTCTATGAGGGGAGAAGAGAGGAGAGAGATGATA
>JAJQBF010000169.1 GCA_021203425.1 Clostridiales bacterium
TTTAATAAAATTTAAGAAAGGATGTGGTGATTTTTTGAAAATTTTACTTGACAAAGGTCACTTCATAACAGGTGATAGGGAATCATTTCGACTATTGCCTTTTTGACTACTCCGAGATATTTGTTGTTTTCAACCGCCAAAAAGTTTATTATAACTGTCATTCCTTCAAACAGAATTTCAACTGTAACTCCGCTGATGCTGTTTGCAGTGCTTTCGAGCAGCTCTTTTGTGGCAGTACCGACACCTAAAAGCCTTGTTTTAACTCTCGCCCGGCGTTTGTCAATATCATCTGTTCTTTTGCTGATAGCCATTTCATCTTCCTTAATTTCAAGATACCAATCGGCATAATCGAGGAAGATTTGTTTATACAGGTCATTGATTTTATTTTCCGCATCAGACAGTTTCAGTTCAAGAGCGTTTATTATATCTATCGTAACAGCATCAAATCTGTAAAGTTTATTCATTAAGTCAAGCATAATCAAATCCCCTTTAAAGTACAAGTCATTGTGTGAATACCGCCGTTTATTTTATGGTTTGTCGATTCAATTCTGTAGTTTCCGTTGATGCCCAAGTATTCATCTTCGATGTGCATGACTCTGCCCGGACGGGCATTATCGTGACCGATGAAGTCCATTGTAAGAGTTCTTTTTAATGTATTTTTCTCTTTCAACTCATTTTCTGCAACACTTTCGATGTTGTTCTCATCATCTGAATTAACGGTGTAGTTTTCTGCTAAAAGACCATATTTGCTTATGCTTTCATCATCGGAAACTGTATACTGCTTTGAGGGCATTTCTCCGCTTGTTTTAGAGCCGACTACTGCTGTAACTCTGTTTTTAAGGCTCTCAATGGAATGAGTATATTTACCTCGGCTGCGAGCGTTTTTGTCTGTTACATCAAAGGCAGCTACATTTTCTGCCGGCTTAAAAGTATAATCTATCACATCATTTGTAAGTTGAAAAACATATATTGCTTTGCCCCTCAATTCGTAGTAGTACTCCTTGCCGTCGTTGCCGGATTGTATCTCGATTAGGTCATCAATGATGTTCTTCACATTGTCGATGTATACCTTTTCAACCTCGGCAGGCATATCGCAGATAGTCCCGACAGTAACTCCCACTTTTGAGAACAAGCTCTTTAAGCATTCACTCACACCTTGACCTGTGAATTGAATTACAATATCGCTCTTATTGAGGTAAAAGCCATAATCCGATGCCTTGACAGTTCTTTTTGGATAGGATCTGCTGACATTTATAACTACTGCACGAATAAGTTCGCCTTCGTCATTATTAACCGTTACAATATCTCCCGCAGTAATTAACAGCCGGGTGATGTATCTGTCGGAAATATCGGGAACAGTAAAGTTAAGCGATAAGCCGACAGTATCCATATTTTCACTCCAAGAAAGATTACTGACCAAATCCGTTATATCTGCACTTTGTCCGTCTTTGTATAATGTTATTGTATAAGCCAAATCAACCACCTACAATCTGTGTTTCTTCTATAATAATGCCGTCCGACAATGTAACAGTGAATGAAACTTCAAGACCTCGTTTTTCTCTTTTGCCGACCCAGTTTGATACACTTGAAATGTAAGGGTGGTTCAAAAGCTGCTCCGTAACCTCACGCTTCAGCTCACTGTTGACATACCCCATCGGCAAAGTTCTCTGACCGAGGTAATCGCAAACGGAAATGCCGAAAACATCTGTTTCTTCTGTTGTATACACCTTGTAGGCATTCGCCTTAGTCCTCAGTACATTTTGAATAAACTGCCTTACACTTTCAACTTCGTTACATTCTGTGAGCAGTGAATTGCTCATAATGTGCTGCCCTGTGGTGTAGTCAAAGAGAAAATCGTTCCCGACTTCCTCTGCAGTTGTTTCTGTACTTTCTTCAATAAAATCTGTTGGAAACACATCATTCCTCCTCTAAGTAAATATATAAATCATTTATTAATTCATATTTACCGAGTATCCATAAACTTTGGTTATCATTGCCTGTAACACATAAAAATTTATCTCCCACTTCAACAGGGTATTCTTTTACATACAGTTCATCTGTAGTTACTCCCGTTCCGCCGTTTATCATGCCTTTTATATTAAAAAACTTCGTAAAATCAATAGGAATACCTGTGTAATAAATCCGTATTGTTACGGGAGTGAGATTTACAATCTCGCCCACACAGGCTCCTATAGTGATTTTGTTATCCCGCTTTTTGATTTCTGCAGCGAGCTTATTGTAGTTAGTCAATGGTTGAAAGCACCTTTATTCCGCTGAATGTAAAAGGCATACTGCGTTTAACGAGGTTCTTTGATTCCCAATCCGCAGGTGTGATTTCGGTAAACTGAACACCTGTGGCCATATATTTTTCGGTAGCACCTGTTGAAGGGTTTGTTAAGTTGGAGTAAATTTTGTATTCGGGCATAATGCCGTTCTGATAGGCTTCAATTAAATCGGCATCAATCATTGTATTTATTCTTGCTCCCTCAAGAGTACCCTCGCCGTCATAGCCTTGGTAGACATGGTGAGTAGCGTAGTCACCGCAAGGCGAGAAATCCTCAAAAGAGCCGGTTAATTTGATGTTGATTTTGTTAATCTCCAAAAGCTGTGTGTTGTTAATAAAAACTTCTCCCGAAGTTCCTTTTAAAAATTTGTTATCGTCAAAAGCCATTCTTCATTCCTCCTTACTCCATAGTGACATTGAATTTCAAGTTTTCCATACAGTTCAATATTTTAACATTGGCTGCAATGAAAACAGTTCTTTTGTAAGCCATAGATTTGACGGTGTCATCGTCCCAATCTTCTGCCTCGGACTTGCCAGAACCTACCCAAGCAGAACGCTGTGAATCAACATCAATTTCCGCTTTGTTGTCAAACTCACTGTCCAAAATATCCTCGGCAGCAAGGTCGTCAAAGTAGGCATTGACCGCACCTATGAACAGCATTTGATTGGTATATTTGTTCTTGAATACACCTTGATAAGTAGTCTTAAACTCCTCACGAATATCATCTTTTATAAGGTTCATTGCCTCTACAGTTTCTATATACTGCATATCTTCGGTCGCTGCACTTCCGTTCAATGTGACAAGACTGTTAATACCCGTTACTATGCGAACACCGCCTATGTCATTGGTGAGTACCAACTGACCGGCATCAATAGCAAAATCCACATCATCAACTTCATCAACTGAAGATAAATCCGTACATAAAAAATTAGTGCATCCACGGGATACATTGCAGCCGGCAACTATGCCTAAAAGACTTGAAAGATAATCAACTGCAGAAAGGCTTTCTCCGTCTGTATCGGTAGAGGTCTGATTGAAGTAAACATACTGCTTGCAGTCTTTACCGCTTATTGTGCCGATACCTTTATATGTGTAATCTTGCAGCTCCATTGATTTTATCCATCTCGCCAAATCAGCCTGCGGAGAGGTTTCCCCGGCAAAAGCTATCCAACCTGTGCTTGATGCTTTAAGAATTGCAGGTGCAAAATCCGCAAACTGTACTGTTGCTCCGCTGATGACGATTACTTCATACGGAGCATAGTTCAAGCACTTTTTGATGTGTGCGACACTTTCGGAAGTATATAGTTCTTCATTTATGTCAGCAACCGTCTTATATGTATTTGTTATAACTCCGTCTGTGCCTAAAACCTTAACGCCAACATAATACAAATATGTATTTGTAGTGCCTTTTACGATTGTGTGGCTGCCCGCTGAAAGTTCAATATCCGTCTGTCCTTTTGTTGAAACTCCGTACTCTACATCATCAATTATTACTGTGGGAATTGTTTGTGTGGAGTAGGTGACAAGTGAAAGCGTACCGCTGTTTGCTGCTGAAAATGTAATTTTTGCGTTGCTGTCCATTTTCAAAGATGTGCTGTATGTAGTACCGCTGACTGTAACAGATGATGCATTGGAAGTATTGGTACTTCCCGCAACGGTCGCAGACAGTGTGTTTTCGCCTGTTGTATAGTTCCAATAATAAACCTTGTCCTCGGCAGCAGTGCTGTCATTAAGAAGTAAAATTGCTATTCCTCTTTCACTTCGTTCTATAAGAGTTGTTGCTAACTGCTTAAAGGTTACATCTATGGTAGGTCTTGATGCCATTTAAATCCCCCTTCGGCTGTTTCGTTTGAAATAGTTTCTGAAGCAGTATCTGCTGCTTTTTCAGCTTTAGTACTTTTCTTTTTGGTTTCCATTGCCTTTGTCTTTGCATCATCGGCATCTATAATTATAGATTTGCCCATTTTAGGCTTTTTGCCCGTAATAGTAGTTTTTGTTTGTCTAATCATCTTCATCCTCCTCAACATTAGCATTGAAATTTCCAATCTCAATATCCGACATGGTTACATTTGTGATTAATTCCTCCATAGTTTCAAGGTCGGATTCGTCAATAAACTCAGTGCCGATTTCAAAATCAAATCCGCAGTTCAATATGCCGTTATCGACTTTTTCAAAGTCAACATTATCTATAAGAACACAGCAGCCGTCCTTGATTTCAAGAGGTTCTAAAAACAAAAAAGACAGTACATTCTCAATATCAAAAATTTCTGATTTCGGATGTTCTCTGTCTGATGCGTAAAAATATATATTGAAATAAACTTTGACCGACCTTAAAGCTGACGAGTAAAATCCCGTTTTGACCGTATCCATTGTAATTCTGAATGACGGTCTTACAACAGGCTCGTCAAGATCACTGTCCTCTATGGTTATATCGGTTTCATCTGCTATAAGAGTGCAGACCGATTGAAATATATCCTTTATTTTAATCAATAAGTAACACCTCAGTTCAATTTGTCGGCAATCTTGTCGGCAAACTTCTCGCTGTCACTTTCATAAGTACTTTCAAACTCATCGGCAGCCGTCTTGAAAATGTGATATGCTTTTACAGTGCCGATGTGCTTTCCGTTATGGCTTATGAGTTCATGTCCGTATTCAAGCAGATGTCCATGATGAGCCGGCTTGCCGGAATACACTCTTATTGCATCTGCTCCGTTTCCGCTGTACTTATAGTATTTTCCTCGTTTAATGCCTTTCACAAAATTGCCTGTGTGCTGTTTTATCGATGATTTCGCTGTCTTTACAGTTCTGTTTTTCAACTTTGTGCCCTCGGACTGCATAAATTTTTTGACTTCCTGCGGATATGCGTCCTGAATCTGTTTTAAAGCCTCGGTCATTTCGTCAAGTCCGCTGATTTCAAATCCCATATAATCACTCCTTACATTGCTCCGATAATGTCAACAACTCTTTCACACACACCGTCGCCTATTATGTTAACAGCATCTTCAGTTCCGAAAATACTGCCTTGAACATAAACATTTACACTAACAGACGGATTATTATTTGAAACAATCTTCTCGGACTTATCGGCGGGAATTATCCTTGTGCCTGTGGGCAAGTCCATTATTTCTCCGCCGTTTTCATTTATCCTCGTGAAACCGCCTCCGAAATAGGTTGTTCCTGTTGCGTTTGAATCCAACCAAGGAACGGAAAGACTGCCGCCTTGAACGGGACCTATAAATCCATCTGTAGTTGATGCATTTACCGTAACTGATACACTTGCTGTCAAAGGCTTGCTTAAGGTTTCTGCAAGTGCCGTTCTTAAGCCTTCCGCAGCCGTTACTGCATCGCCTTTACAGTTTTCAATACCGTCAACATAGGAATCACCGTAGGTTTTTGATGTTTCAAGCACCTTTGACACATCTTCCGGCAAAACAGTGCTTAAAGTTGTAACACCTAAATTGTAAAGAGCCTTTGAGTTATTTCCGACTGCTCCTATTGCAGAAGATTGGGCAAATACATCTGCATATGCTTTAGGTACTGTATCCATTCCTTTCATGGCATTTTGAAGTTCATTTACAGATGGCATCATCTGCTCATAGAATTCAAGTATGTGTCCTCTTGTTTCGCTCGGCACTTCCGCAAATGCCATATCCATAGCCTGAGTAATTGCCGTAACAACGCTGTCCGTCATAGGAATAGTTCCGTCAGCAAGGTCATTAAATGCTTCTTCGCTGTAAACCTCATTTAAGACTTTGTTTGAGGCTTCCTTTATTGAATCGGCAATTTCGGGAAACGCTCCCATTATGGCTTCGTTCTCGAAAGACAGTCCCTTTGCCGTAAGTCCGGCTATTTTCTCATTGTAGGCTGAGTTTGCTTCTTCTATAGCAGTCGCCAATTCATCTGAGCCGCTTGCATACATCAGCTTTGCTGCTGCAATAGTATCAATTCTTGCATTGTTGTAGGTTTCTCTGAGATTATCAAGTTCGCTGTTTGTAGCCTCGATTAAATTCTGAAAACTCTCCTGACTGAGGTCGCCTGTGGTGAAATCATACTTTAGGGTTTCAAGCTTTGCCTCGCTCTGTGCCGCTGAAATCTGTTCTTGTATTTACGCCTGCTGTTTCATAATGGCAGCAACCGCCTAGGTACTGTCTAAATCCCAGTTATGTTCGTATGCGTTTTTTGCCGCTGCCTTTAAATCTTCACCAAGCTTCGTTGCCTGCTCTGAAAGCTGTCCGTAGTATCCGTTGGCATCTTCCGAAAATGAAGAACCAAATTCAGAGTTATTAAACAAAAGGTCAATGTTAAGGCTCAAACTGTACTGCTTATCCTTAACAGCCTCTTGAAGATTTGCCACATAATCATCAACCGCAGCCATATAATCTTCTTCATTTATTTCACTGCCGAATTGTATCTGAAAGTTCAGCTTATTCAGCTTTTTGGCAGAGTCGGATACATTTTGAAGGCTTGACTGAAAGTCCTCACAAGCACTTGATACCTCATCAACTTGATTCAACAAATCCGCACCAAACACGCCTTTGACGATTTCCTCACATTCTTCTGCGGAAAGTGTTATATCTCCGAAGTGTTTAGCGATGTCTGCTTTTTCAAGATGTTTTTTCCATATAAGTACACCGGCAGCAACCACAGCAATTCCCGTAGCAATCCAGGTCAAAGGACAGGCAAGCAATGAAGTATTGAATGCTGTCTGTGCCACTGTTGCCAACTTCTGTGCGGTAGATAATCCTTTCATAACTCCGCTTAACTTGCTCACAAAGGTTGAAATTCTTACAGCAATGCTGAAAGCCTTCAAACCCGCAACAACAGCAGTTCCGGCAATAACAAGTTCCTCAAAATTTCTCACCACAAAGCTGACAATGGGTTTCAGTTTATTGAATGCGTTCTTGCAGAAGTCTATGGCTTTAGGAATTTTACTGTCGAGCCAAGCACCGAATTTTTCGGTAGCACCCGGAAGTTGTTCCGAAAACCAACGAACTGCTTTTGTTACATAAGGTTCTAATTTTGAACCTATTTCAAGCTGAAAATCCTGTGCTGCAGACTGAGCGAGCGACAATGCACCCGATAAGTTGTCAGTCATTGTGTCAGCCATTTTATTCAAAGCACCGTCGCAGTCACCGAGTTTATTATACAGAGAGTCAAATTCATTTTCTCCGTTATCAAGTGTGTTTGTAAGGCCGCTTAAAAGTGCGTTTAAGGTGGTAAGCTGTGTTTTGCCGGCAATCATTGTAAGGTAATTATTACACTGTTCTTCTGTCAAGTTCACTGTTGCAGCATCAACTTCTTCAAGAACTGTTGTTATACCTTTGAAGTCGCCGTTCGCATTGTATGCAGACACACCGAGTGCCTGCATTGCATCATAGCTTTCACCGGATTTCTTCGTTAAGTTTACTAAAGTACTCTGAAGTTTTGTTCCCGCCTCAGATCCTTTAATACCTCTGTTTGCTAAAATACCGAGAAGTGCAGCCGATTCCTGCAAAGGTGTGTTGAATGTTTTAAAAGTACCGCCCACATTTATGTATGCCTCCTGCATTTGAGTGAGGGTGGTATTTGAATTGTTCTGAGCCGCTGCACAAACATCAAGATAATTTTGCAGCTCGTCAGTGCCTTTTCCCAAAGCCGACATTGAATCGGTTACAAGGTCAGATGTTGTGGCAAGGTCTGCTCCCGTTGCCTCGCTTGCTCGGAGTATAGGCTCCAAACCGCTTATACAATCTTCTGTTTCCCAACCTGCCAAAGCTATATATGAAAGGGCATCGGCAGACTCCTGTGCTGTTTTGGTGGTACTTTTTCCGGCATTCCTCGCCGCCTCTTCGAGTTTTTTATATTCGTCCGAGGTTTGTGCAATACCCTTGATTCCGGCTACATTGGACATACTTTGCTGAAAGTCCTTATATGTATTTAATGAAGAAACAGCAAAAGCACTGACAGCCGCTGCTCCCGCAGCACCGAAAGCAACGGCTGTTTTGGCTGCTTTAGCAAGTCCCGAATCAATGGCATCCGCAGCGGAAATGCAGTTTTTTAACTGTTCTTTAAAAAGCAATGCTTGTTTTCCGGCAGCTGCCAGCTTGGGAGTAAATTTGTCAGTCAAGTTCAAAATAGTATTTATCGTCTTACCCAAGTCTGACACCTCCCACAATCTTTAAAATTTCATTAAGTTCCTTATAGTACAACCGCATACTATCACGATAAAATTTTCTTTCGAGAGGGGAAAGTGAAAGTAAATAATTCGGTTTTATTCCCCTCACAGCATAAAAGGACAGCATATTGATATAATCCCCTTAGAGTAGACACTTGAAATAACAAAAACATTTCAAAACT
>JAJQBF010000166.1 GCA_021203425.1 Clostridiales bacterium
AGGTTTACCATTTCAAGGGCTGAAAGGGCACAGTCATAGCCTTTGTTTCCGGCTTTTGTTCCGGCTCTTTCAATAGCCTGCTGAATTGTGTCTGTTGTAACTATGCCGAAAAGTACGGGAATACCTCTCTTAAGGGAGGTCTGGGCAATGCCCTTTGAAACCTCATTGCAGACAAGGTCATAGTGGCTTGTTGAGCCTCTTATAACAGCCCCTAAGCAGATAACGGCGTCATATTTTCCCGACTGAGCCATTTTGTCGGCGATAAGAGGTATTTCGAATGCACCGGGAACCCAGGCAACATTAATGTTTTCCTCGGGAACATCGTGTCTTTTAAGCCCGTCTATTGCGCCGGAGAGCAGTTTTGACACTATAAATTCGTTAAATCTTGAGCATACAATACCGACTTTTATTCCGCCGGCAACCAGTTTTCCTTCAAATGTTTTCATTTTGCTTTACTCCTTTATAAATTAATATTTAATTTCTTAATATTTTTTTGCAGAGCCTCTTACTATAAAAGCGTTTGTTGTCAAGAGCCTGTCTGCATTTTTACATTATAAATCCAAAAAATGCCCCATTTTTTCTTTTTTTGTTTTGAGGTAGAACTCATCGCTTTCATTAGGCTCAATTTGTATGGGAACTCTTTCCGTTATTTCTATGCCGTAGCCGGAAAGACCTGTCAGCTTTTTGGGGTTATTTGTCATAAGTCTGAGCTTTTTAACTCCCAAATCCACAAGAATTTGGGCACCTATGCCATAGTCTCTTAAATCTTCGGGAAAGCCTAAGGCTATGTTTGCTTCAACGGTGTCAAGACCTTTGTCTTGAAGTTCATAGGCTTTAAGCTTGTTTATAAGACCTATACCTCTGCCTTCTTGGCGCATATATACGAGGACACCTCTGCCTTCCTGACCGATTTTTTTCATTGCGGCGGCATACTGCTGACCGCAGTCACAGCGGCAGCTGCCCAAGGCGTCGCCTGTAAGACATTCAGAGTGAACACGGCAGAGAACAGGCTTACCGTCGGAAACATCTCCCTTTACAAGGGCAACGTGATGTTCACCATTTACTTTATTTATATAGCCATGAATAATAAAATCGCCGTAGCATGTAGGCATTTTTGCCGTTGCAACTCTTTCCACAAGCTTTTCACGCTTGATTCTGTAGGCTACAAGGTCGGCTATGGTAATAATTTTAAGACCGTGCTTTTTTGCAAAGCCCACAAGGTCGTCACGTCTTGCCATTGTGCCGTTTTCGTTCATAATTTCACAGCAAAGACCTATAGGTTTAAGACCGGCTAACTTACAAAGGTCAACAGTGGCCTCTGTGTGACCAATTCTCTTTAAAACTCCGCCTTCTTGTGCCTTAAGGGGAAACATATGACCGGGACGCCTGAAATCAGAGGGTTTTGCTCCGTCCTCGGCGGCCTTCATAGCTGTTAAAGATCTCTCATAGGCAGAAACACCTGTTGTTGTATCTACGTGATCAATTGAAACAGTGAAGGCTGTTTCGTGATTGTCTGTGTTGTGTTCAACCATCTGATCCAGCTTAAGCTTTTCAACATATTCAGCTGTCATAGGCATACAAATTATTCCTTTTGCATAGCTTGCCATAAAATTAACGGCATTTACGTCGGCAAACTGCGCTGCAACGATTATATCGCCTTCGTTTTCTCTGTCTTCGTCATCAACGGTAACTATCATTTTGCCGTTTCTTATATCCTCAATTGCCTCTTCGATTGTGTTTGTAACAAACTTTTCCAATTTCAGTCCTCCTTAAATATGTCTTGATCGTAACAGTTCAGCCAAATCACTCGCAAAGCGTATGCTTCGCATCCGGCGCCGCTACGCGGCTCATTTTCAGAAGTTTTGCGTAAGCAAAACCGGCTTCGCCGCCCGATGTCTTTCGGGTTCTCTTTGCTCGTAATTTGGCGCTCCGCTCGCAGCTTATATGAAAACTTCTTTAGTGCATAAATGCCCACAGAAGCTTTCATATAAGCCACGGCTGAACTGTTACTCTAGAACCCGTTCTCCGCAAGAAATTCAAGTGTAATTTCTTCCGATTTTTCAGGCTTTTTGTTTTTCAAAAAGTGTTCAGTATATTTTCCTATTACATCAGTTTCAAGGTTTACAATATCCCCCGGGGCTTTCTCCGTTAAGGTTGTTTCGCCGCTTGTATGGGGAATTATACCTACCGTAAAAGAACTTTCACCCACACTCTTAACCGTAAGGCTTATGCCGTCTATGGCTATTGAGCCTTTTTCTACTATATAATAAATAAGCTCTCTGTCTGCTCCTATGGTTACCACAGTGGCAATTCCCTCTTTGGCAAGACCTAAAATTTCTCCTGTTCCGTCAATATGACCGGATACAATGTGACCGCCCAGCCTGCCGTTTGCGGCTAAGGCTCTTTCGAGGTTTACACGGCTGCCGGCTTTAAGTCTTCCCAGAGAACTTCTTCTCAGACTCTCCGCCATAACATCTGCCTGAAAGCAGTCACCGTTTAACTCTACCGCCGTAAGACAAAGACCGTTTACGGCTATGCTGTCGCCGATTTTAACATCGTCAATAATGTCGGGGGCTTCTATTTCAAACCTTGCAAAATCTCTTCCGGATTTTACGGAAACAACTCTTCCTACCGTTTCAATAAGACCCGTAAACATTAAACCACCTCATATTCCAAAAGTATGTCATCGCCTATTCGGCGGATAACAGGCCCGTCTAAGCTTATACATTCACCGACTTCTTCGATTCCCTTTCCGCCTACGGGAGTTTTTGCCGTTTTTCCGCCTAAAATTTTAGGAGCCACAAAAACATAAAGACTGCTGCAAAGCCCCTCATTTAAAACGGAAAAATTAATATCTCCGCCCCCTTCGATGAGAATACTGTCGATTTTAAGCTCCCCAAGCTTTAAAAATAAATCTTTTAAATCGATGTGATCATCTTTTTCTTTTGCAGTAATAACATTTATGCCTTTTTCTCTTAAAGCCGATATTTTTTCTTCGTCCTTAGATATTGTGACTATTATTGTTTCATATTCGCCGGCTGTTTTGACTATTTTGCTTTCAAATGGTATTTTCAGCGAAGAGTCGCAAATTATTCTGACAGGGCTGGGTCTGCCCTCAAGACGGCAGTTAAGCATAGGGTCATCGGCTAAAACAGTGTTTATTCCGACCAGAATACCTCTGTAAACACCTCTCATTTTGTGAACAAGCTCTCTTGATTTATCACAGCTTATCCACTTTGAATCTCCCGAGTATGAGGCAATCTTGCCGTCTGCTGTCATAGCATATTTGCATATGCAGTAGGGCATTTTGTTCTTTATATAGTGAAAGAAAATTTTGTTTATGCTGTCACATTCCTCTTTCAGAATTCCTCTGAAAACCTGAATTCCGTGGCTTTCCAAAATTTCACAGCCCTTTCCGTTTACAAGGGGGTTAGGGTCGTCGGAGCCTATAAAAACCCGTTTTATTTTATGTTCTATAATTGCTTCGGTGCAGGGAGGCTGTTTTCCATAGTGACAGCAAGGCTCTAAGGTTACATACATATCCGCCCCGGTGCAGTCCTCTTTAAGTTTAGAAAAAGCGTCTCTTTCGGCATGTAAGTCGCCGTAACGGTGATGCCAGCCTTCGGCTAAGATTTTTCCGTCCTTGACAATAACCGCTCCTACCATAGGGTTGGGGCTTACAAAACCTCTGCCTTTAAGGGCAAGTTCCAACGCTCTTTCCATATAAAATTCATTGTCCGCCAAAAAACCATCTCCTTTTTTGTATATAGTTAAGCAGCAATTCAGCCGAACATCTCGCAAAGCAGCTGCCATATGTCTGAACTTCTGCAAATAAAAAGCCCGGCAGCAGATTTAAACCGTCGGGATAAAATTTACATATCAAAAAGGCAAGGCAAATAAAAATAAGCCTTATCTTCTTTCATCCGGACTTTAACCGTCGGCTTTGGAATTTCACCAAATCAGCCGTAGAAAATGATAAATTTTTCGCTCTTTAATCATTTTCAAAACAGGCTCGCGGGCTTTAACCGCCGATAAGGAATTTCACCTATCCCCGAAGATTTATTGTAAAAGCGATTGTGAGAGTGCATCAAGCACGCAGCAATCGGGCTTTTATAGCATATGATATACAGTTGTATATATAAGTTTATCTATAAAACCATTATACAACACAGGATATAATTTTGCAATACCGATTTTTACTTTTTTCTAAAAATCATAGTGCCAAAAATCAGGCTGTGTGCTATAATTAAATCAAAGAATAATTTAGGAGGAGCAGCTATGGAAAAATTTGAAAAACAAATGGAATTTTTGATTGAGGCGGAAAAGCTTAAAAATATTATAAGGCAGTCGCCCCTGCCTTTTAACCGTAAGGAAAATGATGCGGAACACTCGTGGTCGCTGTGTCTTTATGCTGTTGTTCTTTCGGAGTATGCCGAAGAAGGAACGGATATTTTAAAGTGTCTTAAGATGCTGCTTATTCACGATATGGTTGAAATATATGCCGGAGATACATATTTGTATGATGAAGAGGCTAATAAGGACAGGGAGCGGAGGGAGCTTGCGGCGGCAGACAAGATTTTTTCTCCTTTGGGAAAACAGGGAGAGGAGCTTAAGGATCTCTGGCTTGAATTTGAGGCAAACAAGTCGAAGGAATCACGTTTTGCAAATATAATGGACAGATTCCAGCCTGTTATATTAAATTATTTATCCCATGGAAGTGCATGGCAGGAACACAACGTAAACAGCAGACAGGTTTTGGAAATGGGCAAAGAAAAGGTAATGAAAGGGCACGAAAACATCAAAAATTATTACTTAAACATTATAAACGATGCCGTTGAAAAGGGCTGGCTTAAGAAATAAAAAGGAGAAAAAATGTGAAAAAGAGGATTTTAAAGATTTTAACGGGCTGTGTTATTCTTTTTATGCTTATAACGGCAGTTCAGCTTATTGTTTGCAAACCGGTAAAGTTTTGCGAATTTTCACCGGATAATTCACGTAAGTATATAATTTGTGAGTATGTCGAAACAGCAGGCTTTTTCTGGAGAATAATTGACGGAAATACTGAAGACGAAGAAAACACAGGCTATGTCAAGCTTGAAGGTGAAGGCTTTGAAGGTGACGGCTGTAATGTTTTTTTCCGACGATATATATTACGGCAGGGACAAATATATTTTTTACGGAAAATTTAAGGAAAATACATATGATGAAATTTTGGCTGATGAGGATTACAGCACGTTTTGGGTGGAAGATTGGAATATTATGCTGCCTGTGAAAAGGCTTAATCTGTTCGGTTTCAAGCCGCTGTTTTATCTTTATGAAGGGGATAAATATGTAACAGTTCAGCCAAATCACTCGCAAAGCGTCTGCTGACGCAGCCGACGCCGTTTTACGGCTCATTTTTTGCTCGTTATTTGGCGCTCCGCTCGTGTTTTTTCGGCAGAGACATCTTTAGTAAAAGAGTTTTAACAGAAGTCTATGGCGAAAAAAAACCGCGGAAATGTTATAAAAAATAATTTAATTATAGGTTTTTTTATAGCCGATACTGCAATTATTTTATTTAAGTGGTTTATAATATGCTATTCTGACATATTTTTTTGTTTCGTCTTCAGGTAAATCTATTTCGATAAATTCCTTGCCGAAGGCGCTTAATCCCTCCGACAGTTCCGGAACATATTGACTTACAACTATGTTTTCAAGCTTTTCTTTCGAATTGTTTTCTTTGATATATTCTATAGCCTTTTCATATCCGCCGCCGTATTTAACTATTTTTTCGCCTTCGATATGATTCAGACTGTATGCATCGGAATATATAATCTCTGTTTTGCTTACCGTTTCACAACCGGACGGCAGATTTAGGCTGTTTATTTTATAATAAACAGGCAGTTTCCACCCTATCAAAAGATAAAGTATAACAACAAAAGCAGACACAGCCAAAGCAATAACAATTTTTTTACCCGATATCATCATATATAACTTCCCATCGTAGAATTTTTATAAAACCTTGTCCAAAAATGACTTTGTTCTTTCGTTTTGAGGGTTAGAGAAAATCTGCTCAGGTGTGCCTTCTTCTACTATATAGCCGCCGTCTAAGAAGAGAACCCTGTCGGCAACCTCTCTTGCAAAGCCCATTTCGTGAGTTACAACAACCATTGTCATACCGTCTGCCGCAAGCTCCTTCATAACATCCAAAACCTCGCCTACCATTTCGGGATCAAGAGCCGATGTTGGCTCATCGAAAAGCATTATATCCGGTTCCATACAGAGGGAACGGGCTATAGCAACTCTCTGCTGCTGACCGCCTGAAAGCTGTGAAGGAAACTGGTCACGCTTATCTGCAAGGTCTACCCTTGCCAAAAGCTCCATACCCTTTTTCTCAGCTTCTTCCTTGCTGAGCTTTTTTCTGTCAACAGGAGCAAGCATTATGTTTTTTATTACCGAAAGATGGGGAAAAAGATTAAACTGTTGGAAAACCATTCCTATATTTTCCCTTACCTTGTTTATGCTTGTTTTCTTATCCGTCAAGTCACTGCCGTCTACAATTATCTGACCCTTTGTAGCGTCTTCAAGGCAGTTTATGCACCTTAAAAGAGTACTCTTTCCGGAGCCTGAGGGGCCTATAAGGCAGACAACCTCGCCTTCCTCGACTTTAAGGTCGATTCCCTTTAAAACGTGCAGTTTGCCGAATTTCTTTTGAAGTCCTTTAATTTCTACCTTTGTCAATGGAAAGCCTCCTTTCTATGTATTGAGAAATCTTTGAAAGTACATAATTCATTATGAAATATATAACGCCTACCATAATCCAAATATAAAATGATTTATAGGTTCTGGCGATAATTTGCTTGCCCTGCATCGTAAGCTCCATAAGACCTATAACGGAAATTATAGATGTATCCTTAAGAGTGATTATAAACTGGTTAACAATTGAAGGAATAACTATTCTCAAGGCCTGGGGCAAAATTATTTTTACCATAGAGTTTCCGTAGGGAAGACCGAGGCTTCGTGCCGCTTCCATCTGCCCCTTGTTTACGGCCTGAATACCCCCTCTGAATATTTCCGAAAGATAAGCCCCGGCGTTTAAGCTGAGAGAGATAACACCTGCCGTATAGGCTGTCATTCTTATATCTAAAAACTGTGTGACACCGAAATATATGAAGAATACCTGTACGAGTATAGGCGTACCTCTTATAACGGCAATATAAACATTTGATATTGACCTTAAAAGCCAAGATACAAATTTTAAATCTCTGATGTTAGTCATTCCCAAAATACAGGCTACAAGCCCCAGTAAAACCGCAAAGGGAAGAGTAACTATTGTAAGTCTGAGAGTTAAACCGGCGCCTTTTAAAAGCACAGGCAGCGACTCTTGTAAAAGTTCCAAAAAGGCTTCCATTTATTGCTCCTTTCCGTTTTTCATAAGTTATATAAAGTTCCGCATTACCAAAATTGCACCAATATACTAAAAAATTTGATTTTTTGCGTATTAGCGCACTCGGCAGCACTATTTGCAGTAAAACGAAACGCTTCCGAAAAGCCAAAGTCTGACTAATCGAAAGCGTCATTGCTGTAATATAAGGAATCGCTGATTAATTAGCTCATCGCATCTCCACCGCTGATTTTCCCGATTGCTTCGTCACGCATTCTTGACATAGGCTCCGGCTATGCCTGCGAATGCCTTCCTCCCACTCGAAAAAAATCAGCGGCGAATCTGCTTCGGCGAATTAATCATCGCTTCCTTTACAATTTTCTATTACTCAGCTAAAATATATGTTGCTAAAATTTCATCATATGTGCCGTTTGCCTGAATGTTTGCAAGACCTGCGTTGAACATTTCAAGAAGCTCAGCGTTTTCGTCCTTGGGAACTGCAAAACCGTAGCTTGAGCCCTGTTCCTTCTCTGTAACTGTCTTAAGAGCAAGACCCTGATTAATAGCATAGCCTAAAACGGGGTAGTCTTCGAAACAAGCAACGCTGTTGCCTGCGATAACGTCTTCATACATCATTGAAGAGTCTGTAAATGTTACCATTTCAAAGCCGTATTCTTCGGCGATAGATTCAGCAAAGGAAGAACCTTCTGTACCCTGCTTAACGGCTACCTTCTGACCTTCAAGATCTTCATAGCCTGCGATGTCTGAATCAGCGGCAACACCCATAATTACACCTGAATCAAAGTAAGGTTCTGAGAAGTCAAAGCTTTCTTTTCTTTCATCTGTAATTGACATACCTGCTATAACACCGTCAACCTGTCTTGATTCAAGAGCCTGAACAGCTGCGTCAAAGCCGAGAACATTAACTTCATATTCGAAACCCTGATCTTCTGCGATAGCTGCAAGAAGGTCCATATCTATACCAACCTGATTTCCGCTTTCGTCCTGGAATTCGAAGGGAGCAAAGGTTGTGTCTGTTCCGATAATGTAAACTGTTTCGCTGCCTTCTTCTGCGTCTTCTGTTTCTGTAGCTGTGTCGCTTGAACCGCATGCAGCAAGGCTTAAAGTCATAAAACCTGCTAAAACTGCACATAATAATCTTTTCATTTGTGATTTCCTCCTTTAGATAATTAAACCGTTAAAGTTTATGGATATAAAAAAATTTATTTAATTATACC
>JAJQBF010000008.1 GCA_021203425.1 Clostridiales bacterium
AAGCAGTATAAATTTATTATAATTAGCTTGCTAAGTAATTTTAAGGGGACGGTTCCTTAAGGAAAGGAGGCAGCTTTAATTTTGATAATCTTGATGCTGCGGCGTTTGATTCTTTGGACATAAAAAAAGAATTTCTGTAATGGTTAAAAATGTCCATCTTCACTATGAAAAGAATTTAAACAACATAATGGCGGAAAAGAATATGACAGTGTCTCAGGCTATGGTCTTGTTTTTTCTTAAGCTTGAGGGTGAAAGAGAAATTAACCCTATAGATATTGAAAAAAAATTCAGCCTTTCCCGTCCTACAATTACGGGAATTTTAAAAAGACTTGAAGCCAAGGGGTTTATTATTTTCGGAGAAAGTGAAAAAGACAGACGCTACAAGCAGATACTTTTAACAGAAGACGGAAACAGCTGTCTTGAAGAAATAGACGGTATGTTTCGGCTTATGGACAACAGGCTTTGTGACGGTTTTTCCGAAGAAGAAATTGAAGTTGTGTGCAGATATTTGCTGCGTATGATTTCAAATTTAAACGAGGGGGAAACGGAAAAGGCAGACTGCAGCATTATCAAAGAAAGAGAGGTTTAAAATTTATATATGTTAAGTACATTAATGGCGGAAATTAAAGAATTTAAAAAATATTCAATTCTTGCGCCCATATGTGTTTCGGTAGAGGTTTTTATGGAAATTTTAATTCCATTTTTAATGTCTAAAATCGTAGATATGGGTGTGGAAAAAGGAGATTTAAACAAGGTTGTTATTATAGGGGCAGCCATGATTGGGGCTACTGTTTTAAGCCTTATAGGCGGAGCTTTGTCAGGTCATTTTGCGGCTATAGCCTCTACGGGCTTTGCAAAAAATTTGAGAAAGGCTATGTTTGACAACATACAGCATTTTTCATTTTCGAATATTGACAAGTTTTCAACCTCCGGTCTTATAACGAGACTGACTACAGATGTTACAAACGCACAGAATGCATATCAGATAATTATAAGAATATGCGTTCGTGCGCCCCTTATACTTATATGCGCTTTTATAATGACAGTTATAATTAAACCTCAAATTTCTCTTATTTATGTTGTGGCAATTATATTCTTGGGAATTGTTCTTACAACCATAATGACAAGGGCAAACGGTTATTTTAAGCAGATGTTCAGAAGATATGACGATTTAAATGCCAGCGTTCAGGAAAACATAAGCGGCATAAGAACCGTCAAAGCTTTTGTAAGAGAGGAATATGAAACAAAGAAATTTAATATTGCGGCTCAGAATGTTTATAATATGTCTGTAAAGGCGGAAAATCTTCTTGTTGCAAATATGCCTATAATGCAGTTTGTTGTTTACACCTGTATTCTCCTTATTTCATGGCTGGGCGCAAGAATGATTGTTTCAGACACGCTTACAACAGGTCAGCTTATGAGCCTTTTTACCTACACAATGAATATTCTTATGAGCCTTATGATGATGTCAATGGTTTTTACAATGGTGGCTATGTCAAAGGCTTCGGGAGAGCGTATTGCCGAAGTTATTGAAGAAAGAACAAGTCTTGCGGCTCCCCGTGACAGTGTAAGCGAGGTTAAAGACGGAAGTATAGAATTTAAGAACGTAAGCTTTGCTTATAAGGTAGACAGAAACCTCTGCCTTACAAATATAAATTTAAACATAAAGTCGGGAGAAACAATAGGTATTATCGGCGGAACAGGTTCTTCAAAGTCAACTCTTGTTCAGCTTATACCCAGGCTCTATGATGTTTCCAAGGGCGAGGTTTTGGTCGGAGGTCTTAACGTAAAGAACTATGAGCTTGATGCCTTAAGAGGCAGTGTTGCTATGGTTTTACAGAAAAATGTTCTTTTCTCGGGAACAATTAAAGACAACCTCCGCTGGGGAAACAAAAACGCTACAGACGAGGAAATGAAACGTGCCTGTGAATATGCCCAGGCAGACGAATTTATAATGGCTATGCCTGACGGTTACGACACATGGATTGAACAGGGTGGCAGCAATGTTTCCGGCGGTCAGAAACAGAGAATATGTATAGCCAGAGCCTTGCTTATGAAACCTAAAATTCTTATTCTTGACGATTCAACCTCTGCGGTTGATACAAAGACAGACGCTATGATAAGAAAGGCTTTCAGAGAGGAAATACCCGATACAACAAAGCTTATTATTGCCCAGAGAATCACCTCCGTTCAGGACGCAGACAGAATTATCGTTATGGAAAGCGGAGAAGTAAACGGTTTCGGAACCCACGAAGAACTTCTTGCTACTAACGAGATTTACAGAGAGGTTTACGAGTCACAAATGAAAGGGGAAGATGAATAATGGCAGATAAGAATGAAAAAAGAAAAGGAGCAAAGAACCCCGGAAAGATTTTTATGCGACTTTTGGGCTACATTTTTAAACATTTCAAGGGCAGATGCTGTTTGGTTGTTGTTCTTATACTTATAAGCGCACTTGCAAACGTATACGGAACAATGTTTATGAAGAGCCTTATAGACGATTATATATCACCCCTTTTAGTTAACGGCTCAGGAGATTTTACACCCCTTTTAAAGGCAATTTTGAGAACTGCCTGTGTATATTTGTGCGGTGTATTTGCGGCGTATACCTATAACAGAATCGTTGTGGGAATTACACAGGGAACAATGAAAAGTATCAGGTCTGAAATGTTTGCCCATATGGAAAGCCTTCCCATAAAATATTTCGATACTCATGCTCACGGGGATATAATGAGTATATACACAAATGACACCGACACATTAAGACAGCTTATAAGCCAAAGCTTGCCTCAGATTATAAACGGAACAATGACAATTGTCAGCGTTGTAGCCTGTATGTTCTTCCTGAGTGTACCTCTTACACTTCTTAACCTTGTTATGGCGGCAATTATGGTTTTCACAGCCAAAAAAGTAGGAAGTATAAGCGGAAAGTATTTCGCTATGCAGCAGCGCAAGTTAGGTCAGGTAAACGGCTATATAGAAGAGCTTATTGAAGGTCAGAAGGTAGTTAAGGTTTTCTGCCACGAGGCGGAAAGTATGAAAGACTTTTCAAAGATTAACGATGAGCTTTTCGAGGCAGCAAGCAATGCAAACCGCTTTGCAAATATGCTTATGCCCATACTTGCAAATATAGGAAACATAAGCTATGTTTTTATAGCCATTGCCGGCGCCGGTCTTGCAATCGGCGGCATAGGCGGCTTTACCGTCGGCGGTTTGGCCTCTTTCTTACAGCTTAACAGAAGTTTTAATATGCCTGTTTCAAATATGTCACAGCAGATTAACTCAATTGTTATGGCGCTTGCCGGTGCAGAGAGAATTTTTGAACTTCTTGATGAAGAGCCGGAGCCTGACGAAGGCACTGTTTCACTTGTAAGGGCTAAGTTTAAGCCCGGCGGAGAAATCGAAGAATCTGTCACCAGAACGGGAATTTGGGCATGGAAATATAAACACAAGAGTACAGGCGTTGTTGAATATAAATTATTACAGGGCGATGTTGTGCTTGACAAGGTTGATTTCGGCTATAATCCCGATAAAATAGTACTTCATGACATTGAGGTTTACGCTAAACCGGGGCAGAAGATTGCCTTTGTAGGGGCAACAGGCGCCGGAAAGACCACAATTACAAACCTTATAAACCGTTTTTATGACATTCAGGACGGAAAGATAAGATATGACGGAATTAATATAAACAAAATCAAAAAGGGCGAACTTCGCCGCTCACTGGGTATGGTTTTACAGGATACAAGCTTATTTACCGGAACTGTTATGGAAAACATACGTTACGGAAAGCTTGACGCAACTGATTCCGAAGTTAAGGCAGCGGCAAGACTGGCAGGCGCCGATGACTTTATAAAACGTCTTCCCAACGGCTATGACACAATGCTTACGGGAAACGGCGCAAACCTTTCACAGGGTCAGAGACAGCTTCTTTCAATTGCAAGAGCAGCGGTTGCAAATCCGCCGGCGCTTATACTTGACGAGGCTACTTCTTCAATCGATACCAGAACGGAAAAAATCGTCTCCGAAGGTATGGACTCTCTTATGAAGGGAAGAACTGTTTTCGTAATCGCTCACAGACTTTCCACAATCAAAAATTCCGATATGATTATGGTTATGGATCAGGGCAGAATTATCGAAAGAGGAAATCATGAAAAGCTTATTAAAGAAAAGGGTGTTTACTGGCAGCTTTACACAGGCCGCCTTGAACAAAGCTGATAAAGAGGTGAAATCCATGGGCAAATATTTTATAAACGGTATTGAAAAAGAGTTTAAAGAAGGCAGCAGATATATCGATATTGCAAGAGATATTCAAGGGGAATATGAGCATGAAATCCTTCTTTTTATAGCCGACGGAAAGCTGAAAGAGTTAAGCCGACCGGCTGATGACGGAGTTAAGCTTAAGGCGGTTACGGCTGCCGACAAAATCGGTATGGACTGTTACAGACGCAGCTGTATTTTTATGCTTATGAAGGCAATTTACAATGCGGCAGGGCTTGACAAAATAGAAAAGGTTAAGGTTCTCTATCATCTGGGAACAAGCCTTTACGTTGAGGTTTTAGGCGACGTAAATGTTGACGGTGAATTTGTCAAAAAGACAGAGGAACTTATGAGGCTGTATGCGGAAAGCGACATACCCATTGTTAAAAAGGCAATTGCAACAGATGATGCGGTTTCGCTTTTCGACCGGTATAAAATGTATGACAAGAAAACTCTTTTCGAATTCAGAAGTTCGTCAATGGTAAATATATATAGCATGGGTAAGTTTGACGATTATTATTTCGGGGCTATGGTTTACTCCACGGGCTGTCTTAAATATTTCAGCTTAAGCCCCTATGAGGGCGGAATTCTTCTGAATCTTCCCGATTCGAAGGAGCCTGAAAAGGCGCTTAACTTTAGGCCTATGCCCAAGGTTTTTGCGGCGCTTAAAGAGGCAACGGCAAACCTTAATAAAATGGGTGTTGAAACAGTAGGCGGGCTTAACAGGAAAATCGTTGCCGGTGAGCTGCCTGAAATAATAGTAACGCAGGAAACCCTTATGGAGAGGAAAATTGCCGAAATAGCGGCTATGATAGAAAAGCACGAAAAATGCCGTTTTGTTTTAATCGCAGGACCTTCCTCATCGGGAAAAACCACATTTTCACGAAGGCTTTCAATTCAGCTTAAAGCCTCGGGTTTCCGCCCGCACCCTATTTCTCTTGACGACTTTTTCTTAAATTATGCCGATATGCCCCTTGACGAAAACGGCGACCCCGACAGAGAAAACATAGGAGCTGTGGATTTGGAGCTTTTTACGAGCCATATGGATAAGCTTTTAAAGGGCGAAAGGGTAGAGATGCCCCATTATAATTTTAAAACGCGAAAGAGAGAATATAATGGCAAATTTTTACAGCTTAGGGACAATGATATTTTGGTTATCGAAGGAATTCACGGCTTAAATGACAAGCTTTCTCATAACCTTCCCGAAGAAAGCAAGTTTAAAATTTATGTAAGCCCCATAACACAGCTTAACATAGACGAAAGAAACCGTGTACCCACAACAGACGGCCGTCTTATAAGGCGAATTGTAAGGGATTCCAGAACGAGGCAGACTGACGCAAAAACAACCATTTCATGGTGGCCGGGGGTAAGAAAAGGAGAAGAAAAGAATATCTTTCCCTATCAGGAAGATGCAGACGTTATTTTCAATTCTTCTCTTGTATATGAGCTTTCAGCCCTTAAGCTCTGGGCTGAGCCGCTGCTCTATGCCGTTCCTAAGGACTGCCCCGAATATCTTGAGGCTAAAAAGCTTTTAAAATTCTTTAACTATGTTTTGGCAACTGACAACGATAACATACCGGCAACTGCTCTTGTAAGAGAGTTTATAGGAGGCAGCTGTTTTGATGCAACGTAAAAAAACCGCTCTTATAACAGGCTCTTCAAGGGGTATAGGCAGGGCGGCGGCTCTTGCCTTTGCCCGGGAGGGGTATAATGTTGTTCTTAACTGTGTTAAAAACACAGAAGAAATGAACAAAGCAGCCGAAGAAATAAAAAAATTCGGCGTTGATGCAATAGGCTTTAAGTGTGACGTTTCCGGTTATAAAGCTGTTTCGGAGATGGTCAAGGCGGCTGAAGATAAATTCGGGGGAATCGATGTACTTGTGAATAACGCCGGAGTAAGCTTTTACGGGCTTTTTCAGGATATGACCGAGGAAGAACGAAGAAGGGTTATCGAAATTAATCTTCTGGGTGTTTTTAATGTCACAAGCTGCGTTCTGCCTTATATGATTTCAAACAAAAGGGGCGCTGTTATAAATATTTCTTCAATATGGGGGAATGTCGGCGGTTCCTGCGAGGCAGTTTATTCAGCCTCAAAAGGGGGAGTAAATGCTTTTACAAGAGCCCTCGGCAAGGAACTTGGTCCCTGCGGAATAAGAGTAAACGCAGTAAGCTGCGGCTGTATAGATACGGAAATGAACAACAATTTAAATAATGAAGAAAAGGCGGCTTTGGCGGAGGAAATTCCCCTTATGCGTTTCGGAAAAACCGCCGAAATAGGGGAAGTTATTCTCTTTCTTGCGTCTGAATCTTCTTCATATATTAACGGACAGATTATAACCGTCGACGGAGGTTTTTTGTAACCAAACTCTGCCCTTCATCATAGGCTGTACTATAAAATGTTGAAGGGAGGACGACTAAAATGTCGGAATGTTCACTTGTTGAAAGCTTAAGAAGATTTATAGGTCAGACAGTAACAATTTTTACAACAAGCGGCGGTCTTTCGGGAGAAGGCTTTACGGGGGTTCTTGCCTCTGTTACGGAATGTACTGTTAAGCTGATTACCGATTTCGGCGCTGCTCCGACTTGCCCAATCGGAAGTGACTGCGGAGGCAGAAACAATAACCGAAACTGGGGCAATAACCCGGGCGGCGGAAGAGGCTGCGGCTGTGACGGCCGCCGAAGAAACTGGGTGGGCAGCGTTACGGAAATTCCCATATGTAAGATAGCCAGCTTTACACACAACGCTGTTTAATATTGTTAATTAACTTATCTCTTATCTGTTCTCATAATATTTCTGTCGGGATATAAGCCGAATAGGCATTTCCCGGCAGTTTTTTTCTTTTTTCGGGGTTGATATACTTTTTGGTGAGTGCTATAATTGGCATAAAGCAGAAATTTTAAGGAGATTTTTCAATGGAAAAGAATAAATATGATATAACAGTTACATCTACTTTCGGGCTTGAGGCAGTTGTTAAAAGGGAGCTTTTGAATTTAGGCTATGACAAATTAGAGGTTTCCGACGGAGCTGTTGAATTTCAGGGCAGCGAAAGAGATATTGCCCTTTGTAATCTTTGGATAAGAAGCGGCAGCCGTGTTTTAATAAAGCTTAAGGAGTTTTCCGCAGTCACCTTCGAGGAGTTGTTTCAGGGGGTTTACTCAATCGGCTGGGAGAAAATCATACCCTTTAAGGGTTGTTTTATTGTAACGGGCAAATCGGCAAGGTCTGTTTTATCAAGTGTTCCTGCCTGTCAGTCTGTGGCGGAAAAGGCAGTTATAAAAAAATTACAGACAAAATATAAGGCTGAGCGGTTTCCTAAATCCGGCGAAAGGTATATTATACAAATTTCTCTCAATAAGGACGTTGTGACTGTGACTCTTGACACTTCGGGAACTCCTCTCTATAAAAGAGGCTACCGAAAGGCTATAGGCGCCGCCCCCCTAAAGGAAACTATGGCGGCAGGTATGGTTCTTTTGAGCTATTGGCGAAAGGACAGGCTGCTTTTCGACCCCTGCTGCGATTCGGGAACGATTCTAACCGAGGCAGCCCTTATTGCCAAAAACATTGCTCCCGGGCTTAACCGCAGTTTCGACTTTGAAGAATGGGGCTTTTTTGACGGTTCGGTAATAGAAGAGGAGCGAAAAAAGGCAGCAGCGGCAATTGACGAAGATTTCCGCCCGAGGCTTAAGGGCAGCGACATTGATCCGGAGATTTTGAAACTGGCAAGGGAGAATGCCGAAAGGGCAGGTGTTGGCGATTGCATCGAATTTGAAGAGTGCCCATTAAATAAAGCAAGTCTTACGGAAGACTACGGCATATGTATAACAAACCCTCCCTACGGCGAAAGAATGGGCGATTTAGACGATGTCGAAACCCTTTACAGAGATATGGGGCGGCTTTTCGGCTCAAATAATACATGGTCGGCTTATTTTCTGACTTCACACGAGGGCTTTGAAAGACTTTACGGCAGAAAAGCCGATAAAAAAAGAAAGCTGTTTAACGGAAATGTAAAGGTAGATTATTATCAATATTTCGGAAAGCGCCCGCCGAAAAAAGACAAAACATAATAAAGACGGCAATCAGAAAGCCGCCCCGAAGATTGAATCAAATCAATTTACGGGGCGGCATTTTTTCGAAAATTTTTTCGAATTTTTTGGTTTACATTATAATTAAAAATAATTTGTAAAATCATACTTTTTCGATTTTGCATATGTAAAATATAATTTTACACAGAGTATAC
>JAJQBF010000262.1 GCA_021203425.1 Clostridiales bacterium
AATTTGCTGGTAAATAGAAATATGTAAAGAATAACTTTTCGTGCGTTCGTCCTGCGAGGAGACCAGAAGCTATTTTGGGATGAGAGCAACTGGCAACCGTTATGCGTTCAATGCCATAACGAAAAGACGCTGAAAGAGGATATAAACCCGGAATACAAGTATTGAAAATGGAGGAATATGCGATATGCGAAATAACAGAAAACAAAATAAAGCCGATTATGGCAGATTCGGAATAATCGCCGCTATTACAGCTGCGGTTATTTTTATTGTGGTAATTGCGGTGTCCTGTTGTGGGGCAAAGAATGAAAACATTGATGTTGAGGGCTTGGAAAATGGGGCAAATAGTGGGGTAGCTACAGAAGCCGTTTCTACAGAAACCCACACAGCGGAAATTACGGAAAGCCCAACAACAGAACCCCTTGAAACAGAGGACGCTACCACAGAGGAAAAAACCTTGAACCACGACCTTCCCGATACAAGCGGGTTTGGTGTACCCCTTTAACACAGTGTCATTTGACTGGGACGAGGCTGCGCTTGACGGTTGGAGACACTACGACATACCAACGGAGTACAAGGAGACAGGCGGTTACTTCCCTGACGCAATGCAGGTGTACACTTACGGCTTGTGTAAAGAGAATGGGCTCGACTACTCAATGGTTCTTGCCTTGATTGAAGTCGAGAATGGTTACAAGTACGATGCAGTGAGTGTGAGCGGTGCTGTTGGTTATATGCAGATTGTTTCAAGGTACTACTCAGAGTATTCAGAAGAAGCTCTTCTCAATCCTTATCTTAACATTGAAACTGGCATTGACTACCTGAACGAACTGAGTGAGAGGTTTGATTCGAAAGAAGAGGTGTTGACAGCTTACCATTACGGCACTGTGGGAGCATATGCTCTTTATTGGAACAAGGGCAGGACAGGTTCTCCTTATTCAGATACAGTTTTGGAAGTGGCAGCAAGAATACAGGAGGAGCTTTTCGGAGCGTGAAGGCTGACCCCTCCGGGGCGGTCTGAATCTCTGTGGGGCAAAAGCCCTAGGAACGGTGCGGCCCTTTCTGTTAATTACCGCAAATTTCATAGACCACGGCCCCTTTGTGGTTTGGGGCTTGAAATGAGCGTGTAAAAATTAACAACCGGATTTTACGAAAACCTATGATTTTCCCTGAAATATCATAAAAATCGTGGGTTTTGGCATGATTCGGTTGAATCAGAAGTAAAGATAAATCGCCGCAAAAAATGCGGCGGTTCGGAAGAAAAAATAAATCTTCTTTATAGCTTTTTTAATATTTTTTATGAAAAAAGCATAGACTTTCGGCGCAATGTGGGAAGTTTTTAGCGGAGTTTTGACGCAGCAAGGATTTTTTGAAAGGACAGTGAGTGCTTTGAAACCGACAATGGAATTACTTATGGCTGATTTGTTTCCCGACGGTACTTTGGAAGAGTTAGCCGAGGAAAGTGTAAAAAAGTTGTGCTTGGAATGTGGTAAGTCATTAGAACAGAAACCCACAGGCAGACCTAAAAAGTTCTGCTCAGATAAATGCAGGAGCCGCTGGCATTCAAAGCACCCGGCTCCCGAAAACTGGTCAAGTACAAGAGTTGCTCTGTGTCCCCAGTGCGGCGGTGAATTTTTGGCAAGCCGTGAGACACCGAAACCGAGAAAATATTGCAGCCGAGCCTGTGCGAACAGGGCAAGGGCAAAGAAAAAACAAGAAAGGAGAAAACTAATGGGAGTTCTATATGATGTGGCGGTTGAAGGCAAAGCACTTAAGACCGTCGGAGTTTTTACGGTCAGCAATACGCTGGCAATTTGTGTACATGAGATTGACTATACGGATGACCAGGTTTTGGCCTCCAGCAATGGCGACAGTCCTAAGTGGTACCCGATAACGGAACAGAAAAATAAGGACACAGGTGAATGGGAGCAGGGCTTTATGTTCAGCTCTTTTTTCATACTGTTTTCCGAAGTTATGAGAGTGTGAAGGAAAGGAGAAGAGCAAAATGAAAATGGACAAATTAAACATCCGCACAATGAAATTGGCGGATTTAAACCCTGCGAAATACAATCCGAGAAAAGAACTTAAACCCGGTGACTCCGAGTTTGAAAAGTTGAAAAATTCTATTAAGAATTTTGGCTACGTGGAACTGATTGTGGTCAATGAGGCAAATGACAATACAGTTATTTCAGGACATCAGAGATTGTCGGTGCTGAAACATCTCGGTGAGACGGAAGCAGAGTGTGTAATTGTCAATATGAATGAGGCTGACGAAAAAGCCCTTAATATTGCTATGAACAAGGTTTCCAGTGAATGGGATACCGTTAAGCTGGCAGACCTGCTTGATGATTTGAAGTCACTTGACTATGACCTTCAATTTACAGGTTTTGATGCGGCGGAAATAGATGATTTGTTCAGCAATGTACACAACAAGGATATAAAAGAAGATAACTTTGATGTGGAAGAGGAACTTAAGCGTCCGGCATTCTCAAAGCTGGGTGACATCTGGCATATTGGAAAACACAGAGTAATCTGCGGCGACTCCACTTTGCCGGAGACTTACGAAAAGCTGCTTGACGGAATCAAAGTAAATCTTGTGTGTACGGATCCTCCGTATTTCGTGAACCTTGAAAGCACCTCCGGGAAAATAAGAAACGATGACCTTGATGACAAATCTGCTCTTGAGTTCCTTATGAAAGTTTTTAAATGCTTTCATGATTTTATGGCAGAGGATGCTTCAATTTATGTTTTTTATGCTACTGCAAAGACCCGTATTTTCTTTGACGCTTTTGAGGACTGCGGCTTTAAGGTAGGTGTCGGTCTGGTGTGGAAGAAAGACAGACTTGTTCTTACAAGGACGGATTGGAAATATCTCCATGAGCCACTCATATTCGGCTGGCGTAAAGACGGAAGACATCGTTGGTACGGAGATCAGAAGCAGACGACTGTATTTGAATTTCCTCGTCTCAAAAGTTCAAAGGAAGAAGGTTTTGGACATCCGTCCAACAAGCCTGTACCACTGCTTGCTTATCTCATCAGGCAAAGTTCTATGACAAACGGTGTTGTGTTAGACGGATTTCTCGGTTCCGCATCTACTTTGATTGCCTGTGAGCAACTTGACCGTGTTTGCTGCGGTGTGGAAATTGAAGAAAAATATGTGGACTGTGCTGTGAAAAGATATATCCAGTTTAAAGAAGGCAACAGCTCTGATGTGTATGTTATTCGAGACGGTCAGAAGCTGACCCTTGATGAAGTGCTGCAGTTGACAGAGGAAGGAGGCACAGACGATGTCATTAATAATTGACGAGAGTATGTTCGGTAAGCCGCTTCGGGTTAGCGGCACTATTGTTTTGGAAGATGTCTCCGAAGATGCTGAGGCTGTAGAAACCGAGGTTGGTACAGATACTGATACTGAAGAAATAAATACAGAAGGACAGGATACCGAAAGTCAGAGTTCAGATAGTCAAGAAGAGCAGGATACAGCCGAACAGCAGGAAACACCGGAGACAGACGAGGTAGATACAGGTTCAGTTGATGATGCCGAGAATGACGGAAACACAGAAGTTATCGGTTATGGCAAACTGCGGACAATGATGAATATCAGAAATAAAAATTCTTTGGACTCTGAGATTGTGACCATCTATAAGAAGGACACCATTGTTCCAATTCTTCAGTATTGCAGTAATTCATGGGCGAGGATAGTCTGTGAAGAAACTGACTGCGGTTATGCCTATGTTTGCAATACAAACAATGTATATCTGATTATCGGCAAGAGTATCTACACTGTGGAAAAGGGAGATACCATAAAATCTATTGCCGCTGCCTTGCTGGGAGATGAGGAACGGTACACAGAAATTAAAAGCCTAAATGAATTTTCCTCAAACGTCATTGCAGAAGGACAGGTTCTTCTGATACCGGAGGTGTAACCGATGACAGAAAATTATGAACAGAATAAAAAGCAACTGACCCTTGGCAGTCTTTTCTCAGGCTCCGGGGGTTTTGAATTGGTGGGGGTTCTTGCCGGGATTAAACCTGTTTGGAAATCAGATGTTGAACCCTTCGCTATAGCAGTAACAAATAAACGTTTTCCAGATGTGAAACATTATGGAGATGTTTCAACTTTGAAAGGTGGTGAATTGGGGGCTGTCGATATTATTACTTTCGGCTCCCCCTGTTAGCCAAGATATGAGTATTGCCGGAAAAAGATCGGGATTGGACGGAGAGCGTTCAGGTCTTTTTTATGAGGCAATCCGTATCATAAAAGAAATGAGGTGTGCAACAAATGGACAATATCCAAGATATGCAGTCTGGGAGAATGTTTTCGGAGCTTTCAGTTCCAACAAAGGAGAAGATTTCAAAGCAGTCCTCGAAGCGTTCATCCAAATTGCCGAGCCAAAAGCCCCTCCGGTGCCTATGCCTGAAAAAGGGACCTGGCCCTATGCTGACATTTTACTGGGAGACGGATGGAGCATTGCTTACAGAACTCTTGACAGTCAATGGTGGGGAGTTCCCCAACGACGTCGTCGAATCTTCCTTGTCGCAGATTTTGGAGGCAGGAGTGCAGGAGAAATATTATTTGTCAGCGAAGGCTTGTCTGGGTATACTCCGCAGGGCTTCCGCACGTGGAAAGGAACTGCCGGAGATTTTACGCAAGGCACTGGAGCGGCAGGCGGCGGCAGGAGAAGTGAAGGAGAACGAATAGTTTTAAATGACCAAGGCGGTCAGCGTATGGATGTAACGGAAGATGTCACCTGTACCTTACGTGCTGAAGCTCACCATCCTCCCTGTGTTATTGATGGTGCGGCGGGGTTTTGCACTGAGCATTCCGCAAAGAGCCGGAGCATTGAATATGAGGAAGAGAAAAGTCCAACGCTCCGAGCCGGAGTTGTTCCGGCTGTACAGATGTATGAAAAGCACTCACAAGATACACGATACACAGGACCGTTGGAGGTTGCACCAACAGTAAGTGCTACCTACGGCATGGGCGGAAATAATCAGCCGTTTGTGACAGAGGCAGAGCAGATTCCGCAGGCTCTTCGTATGCGTCAGGGTAAATCCGGCGGCGGAAAAGGTCCATTAATACAAGGTAACCTTTCGGGTACTCTCGGCTGCAGCAATGACCAAACTGTATTTGTGCCTGAACCGAAATCTTGTTATTGGGACGGTTCCCAAACTGTAGGAACACTGACCCATAGAAATGCGAGCGGTTCACAGCGTATGCCGGATAAGGAAAATTTCAATTGTGTATTGGAAAAATCGCATAAACAAAAAGCCTATGGCATAAGTGCTTTTAAGTCAAATGCTATGCTTTCGGATAATCCTCACTCCGGCATTTACGAAGCGGAAACAAGCAGAACTCTTAACTGCAATGGCGGATCACCTATAAATCAACAAGGCGGCATTGCCATTGTGGAAGAAGAGTCTGTGGCGTTTGCCCAGAACCAACGTAACGAGGTCAGAAATTTAGAAGATAAGACCGGGACTTTACAAGCAGAACCGGGAATGAAACAGCAGACCTATGTTTTGCAGGGCAATACGATAGGCAGGTCTGATAAGAACGGTTCGTGGGGCTGTGGGGTTAGTGAGGATGTGTGTTATACGCTTACCGATGTTGGCCGCCATGCGGTTGTTGCTCCCGATCCCGTTGCGGCTCCCGACCCTGTGTATTCAATGACCACAGGTTCTTATATGAATATTTCTGAGGAGAAATCACCTACGCTGTTGGAACGTGATTATAAAGACCCGACTGCAGTGGCACCTGTGCCTATGGATACAGGAAAGGAAAACGACCCCAGTTATGGTATAGACAGAGCAGCATTCAATCAAGGAAAGAACGCAAAGTTCGGTTTCTCTATTGAAGAGGAATTATCTCCAACACTTGTATCAAAAGGACCGAATGCTGTGTCTAAAACGGAAACCCATTATACTGTGAGACGATTGACACCTACAGAGTGTGCCAGACTGCAGGGCTTTCCTGACTGGTGGTGCAGCGATTTGGGAAATCCGAATCCAACGGACGAAGAGCTTAAACTTTGGATGGACGTTTGGGAAACTCACAGGCAGGTAATCTCTCACGCTTCAAAACCGAAAAGCAGGTGCGTAAATGGTTAGCTAATCCCTACTCCGATAGTGCTGTTTACCGTCTTTACGGCAATAGTATCGCTTTACCCTGCGGTTATTTTGTTCTGCGCGGTATCGCCTGGGCGGCTGAAAAAGAAAAAAAGTAATAACATAGTCCGCTGTATTCCTGAGTAGGAATCCCACTTAGTGATACGGCGGACAGGTTTATTACATAAACTGCACAAATACAAAACCCAAAATTGTGAAATAGGTAAAATCTGATAATAATCAGAAAAATGATTTGCAATTTTTATCGAAAAGAGTGATTAATACAATAACCAAAAGAAAGGAGCGATGATGCTATGATGAAATTTGAAAAAACATTGATGACCGTAAGGTGCTTGTAAAGCGGTTGAAAGAGCTGACAGGCTTGCATTCGGTTTATACTTTTATGCCGAGGAGCGCATTTGAAATCGGACAATATACTGTTGAAAGGGATGGCAGCCTGACTGTGGAAGAAGCCGAAACGGATACTGCTGTGCTGAACACACTTCTTGACGAAGGTTTGATTATCGGTGACTTGCCGGAAGAAACAAATGTGGAAACTACCGAAACTTCCGAGATTGCCGAAAGTGAGACTGCCGAAGCCGAAAATGCAGACTGCTTAAGCATAAGTTTCCCGGTTTCACAGCACACAGGAAATTCCCTGCGAAATCTTATCCGCTTGCTTTACAGCCGAGGCGATATGATTAACAAGGCTGTGGGTTCACACTTCAGAATAGACAAGGGTTTGATTAAGGCGCTTTCCGATGATCGCTGTACCTACAGCCCTGTCAGCCTGAGAACAGCCGTTGAAGATTATGAAAATGAAAACGGTACTTCAATGTCAGGTATTAAAATCACTGATGAGGAAGTCACATTGACAGGCTTTCCTCTTACGGAGGATTCAAACCTTACCAAAGCCTGTACTGAGCTTGCTGTACTGATGAATAAAATGTCAATCAAGCAGAAAAGGATTCAGGCAAAGGAAATTGACTCCGAAAATGAGAAATACGCTTTTAGGATTTGGCTTTTGCGTTTGGGTATGAACGGCACAGAATACAAACAGACAAGAAAACTTCTTATGGAGAACTTGGAAGGAAACTGTGCCTTCCGAACAGAAGAGGAAACCGAGAAATTCAAGGTCAAGGAAAAGCAGAAACGTGACGCATTGAAAGCAACGAAAGCCGCTGAACAGGACAGTGCTGATGAGGATAACGTCTCTGAACAGGACAGTGCCGATGAGGATAATGTCTCCGAGCAGGACAGTGCCAATCAGGACAATTCTGAATAATGGGGAGGCCGAAAAATTTGAGGCCGCTCTTCCATTATAGACATGTTAACTCTGAAATGTGTATTTATCAAGTGATTTTTGCATAGTAATGTGCACAAATTTATGGCAAGCAAAAGACTGTATCTTTGGTGGATTTATTATCGAAAAATGACTGGATATATCTCCGAATAGATGGTAATATGTGTTTAACCGAAGGGGAACACCCCACGGAAATCAAAAAAACGGAGGATTTACAAAATGAAAAAGAACACATTTACAGAGGACTACAGAACATTCAAAACCTACGAAGCCGAGTACCGCGCAGCCGAGAACGAGGCAGACAGAGAGGCAGTAAGAAAGAAGGTCAACGAATTTTACGCAGGGATTGACGCAAAGGGCAAGGATTATGAAAGGCTTTACAGCCTTTACACAGAGGCTCAGGAAAGGGGCAACGAATACATCGACATTCGTGATAACATTTAGGACAAGGATGTAAAAGCCTTAATTAACAGCTTCCGCAAATACGGAATTGAAAAATTTACCTTCAGCTCTACTTGGTCAAGCACAGCTGAAACAGCATGGCTTTTCCTTCAGAACGGCTGTACCTTGGAAGGCATGACTGAGCTTCATGGATATGAAAAGATTACTTTAGGAAAAGAAAGAGAATTTGAAACAATTCACGGATACGTTTTCAAAATAAACTGATATAGCGGCGAGCCTCTTCGGAGGCTCTTTTCCGTTGAATTAAAACCCCGGCAAATGCTACGGAGAACCGACTCTTTTAAACAGTTGGAGTCGCAGAAAATATAAACAATACAATCAGTAAATGTTTGTGTATATTATTATCAAAAAATGTCTGGCTATTCTCCGAAAACAGAGGTAATATGTGTTTAACCGAAGGGGAAAAACCCCCACGGAAATCATAAAAAACGGAGGATACGAACATGAAAAGAGCAAACACAAAGAAAACAGAATGGGTAGTCAGAATGCTGGGTTGGAGCGGCAAGTCTTACACAACTGTGGATGAAGAAGGAATCAGAACCTACCATCCGGGCACAAAATTCGGTTGGATGGACATTAAGGTTTTTGATAACTTTAGTGAAGCTGACAATTGGCTTTTGAATTTAGTGAGAACAAAGGGTGGATTGATTACCGATTTCACAATAAAAAAGCGTGAGGTTATAGCGTAAGGAGTTGGCAGCAGCCCCTTCGGGGGCTGCCATAGGAAAGGAGAGATACACAATGACAGAATACGAAAAATTGGTCGCCGCCGAAAGGTACGCACACACTGTAGAAATTATCGAACCTACAACAGGCAAGATTGGTGTGGCAAACACAACGGAAAAGGGTGTGGCTGTATTTTACGGAGCCGATGACGGAAGCGATGACAAGGTTATCACAGCAGAAGAATTCAGCAAGGATTTCCGAATTACGGCGATTATTGATAACTAACAACAGGCAGAGGAGAGTCGGAGAACCGACTCTTTTTAACTGCCGGAATGGTAGAAAATATACACAATACAATCAGTAAATATTTGTGTATTTTATTATCAAAAAATGTCTGGCTATTCTCCGAAAACAGAGGTAATATACACTTAACCGAAGGGGAACACCCCACGGAAATAAAACACGGAGGATTTACAAAATGGAAGATTACAGAGAATACGAGGAAACAACAGCAGAGCAGATTGAGGAAGCCTTAATGGGGATTCTCAGATACAGAGAGAGTGCAGAGGACACAGCCCTTGCAAATTTGGAGGACACAGCGAGCTTTCAGGAAGGTGGAGTTATGACCTACAACAGAGGGTTGGTGCTGAGAATGGCAGACGGAACGGAGTTCCAGATAAGCATTGTTCAGAGTAGGTAAAAGGAAAAGGGAGGGATTCTTCGGATTCCCTCCTGCTTTCAGATATCTGTGAATAAGCCTGAGTGTGTATAACTGACAAATCACACAGCCTTATTTCCTCTCATTTTCGTGTAGTATATAGCACATAATTAATTGGATAAAATGTGTTTTCAGAGGTAATATGTGTATAAAGAAAAGGGAACACCCCTAAAAAACAAGGAGGACACAAAAATGACAAGAACAGAAAGAAACGAGTACAACTACTTCAGAAAGCAGATTAATGACTTAGGAGCAAGTAACACCTGCATGATGAGCATTCGCACAAACGCAGGGAGCGAATACAAAAAAGCCCTGCATGAGCTTTTCACAGAATGCGGTTTCCACTCCTGCGAAGTAAAAACCGACCCCATTCGCTTCGATGATAATGAAAGAATTTTCTACATAAAGGGCATTGACCACGAACATTGGACAAACCTTTACACCGAAGAGGAAAAAGAGCTTTTTGCAAGGAAGCTGAACTGAACAGCCGAGACGAAACAAGCCGAACACAGAACCCCGAAATGGGCTGTGTCTCGTATAGGGTGAATTTGTTATTGTGTATAAGTGACTGGTTTTGATGATCATTTTTGTGGGATTTATTATTGAAAAAAACTGGATATATAGCGGCTTCAGAGGTAATATTTGTATAACCAAAGGGGAAAACCCCTAAAATTAAGGAGGCATACAACATGAGTAAAATAATAATTAAAGAGGCAAACATCAAGGACACAACAAAAATTAACGATTACAGATTGAGAAACACAACAACAATTGAACAGCTGACCCTTGACAGCAACCCAGGCTACGCCGCAATTCTTGTTTACGGAAGGTACATACTTTTTACGGACTTGAATTGGAAGGGCAAATTCATAGCTGCCATTTATGAGTTTTCTACAGACAAAAATGATATGGATGACCCGATAAGGCTGAAGGAAACCGCTAAAGAGGTATTTGATGACAGCGGACACGCAGCAGAGTGGTGTTTTAACAAGATTAAATAAAGCTTTGCCTCTTCGGGGGCTTTGCACGTTATATGGAATTTTCTAAGACTTCTTCGGAGGTCTTTTATTTTGCCCATTTTACAAAGGAGGAGAATCCAATGCAAGACAACATCATAAAAAGCATTTCATACAGTCAGGAAGAAATCCTGCAATGGACTCTTAAGCTGTATGTGCCGGAGGGCTGCTTTGAAGTAGACCCTACATTTTCAAAAGGTAACTTTTATAAAAGCGGAGCTGTGCCAAGACCTAAATATTGCTTTGATATTATTCCGCAGGCAGAAGGAGTTACACAGACTGTCTGCCGTTCACTGCCTTTTACCGAAAAGTCAATCGGCAGTATGATAATTGACCTGCCTTTTCTTGCTACTACTGGGGTTTCACTAAAAGGGAACGATGGAAACATTGTAAACCGCAGATTTGGTGTGTGTAAAAACGAAACGGAGCTTACACAGCTTTATGAAGATACGCTTGCTGAGGCTTGGCGAGTTCTTAAGCCGGGCCGGTGTTTTGGTTATGAAATGTCAAGACAAGGTTTCAAGCGGAAAGCAATATATAATGCACTGTGATATTTATGAAATGGCAAAAGAAATAGGTTTTTACCCAATTGACCTATTTATTTTGCTTGCTAAAAACAGGCTCATAGCCGATTGGCAGCGGAACCAAAAACATGCTCGAAAATACCACAGTTATTTTTGGGTGTTTCAAAAACCTGTGAAAGGAGGAAAACGAGATGGCAACAAGAGGAAGAAAACCAACTCCCACAGCAATTAAGGAGCTGGAAGGTAATCCGGGCAAACGCCCTTTAAATGAAAAAGAGCCGAAGCCGCAGAAAAAAGCACCTACTTGCCCTAAGTGGCTTGACCCGGAAGCAAAGAAGGAGTGGCGGCGACTTGCAAAGCAAATGGAGAAGCTAGGCATTCAGACCGAGGTAGATATGGCGGCTTTTGTCGGATATTGCCAGTCATACAGTCGCTACGTTGAGGCAGAAGAGTTTATCAGTCAGCACGGAACAATCGTAAAGACACCATCAGGATATTATCAGCAAATTCCTCAAGTCTGTATCGCCCAAACCTATCTTAAAATTATGAGTCGTTTTGCAGAGTAGTTTGGTCTGACCCCTGCATCGAGAAATAGGATTGTGGCTGCTGACAGTTCAAAAGATACAGAAGATGAGATGGAGAAGATTTTGAACGGAGGGGATTAAAAGTGGAGACAAGACCAAAGGACTATCCAAAACTGACTGACTATACACCGTCAAAGTTTATGCTTCCCGACTCCCACTATGATAAAAAGAAGGTGGATAAAGCTGTAAATTTTATAGAACAGCTAAAACACACCAAAGGAAAGTGGGCAGGGAAACGTTTCTGGTTATTGCCTTGGCAAGAAACAATAGTTAGGGATATTTTCGGGACCACTAAAAGTGATGGTAAGCGACAATTCAGGACAGCATTTGTCAAAATATGCAAGGAAATGGGCAAAAGTGAGCTTGCTGCAGCTGTTGCACTGTATATGCTGTATGCAGATAACGAACCATCTGCAGAAGTTTACGGTGCTGCATCAGACAGACAGCAGGCATCAATTGTATTTGATGTTGCCAAACGAATGACAGAACTGACACCGGCACTGTTGAAGCGCAGCAAGATTATAGCAGCACAGAAACGTCTGGTAAATTATACTAACGGAGGCTTTTATCAGGTTTTATCAGCAGATGTTGCAAATAAGCATGGGCTGAATATATCCTGTGTCGTTATAGATGAATGTCACTCGTTTCCGAATAGAAATTTATATGAGGTGTTGTCGCAGGATGCCAGTGATGCAAGAGAACAGCCGCTGACCTTTGTAATCACCACAGCAGGCAATGATAAACATTACATATGCTATGGACTCCATACAAAGGCAAAAGATATTCTTGAAGGCAGAAAGACAGGCCCGGCTTTTTATCCTGTGGTATATGGCCTTGAAGAAGATGATGACTGGGGTGATGAGAATAATTGGTTTAAGGTTTGTCCATCTCTCGGCTATACTGTAGCCCTTGACCGTATGCGTGATGTTTATCGGAATGCCATAGAGAATCCGGCAGAGGAAAACGCCTTCAAACAATTGAGGCTCAATATTTGGGTGAACAGTGCTGTTAGGTGGATATCGGAGCACGTTTATGCAAGGGGAAACAAGCCTATAGATGTTGAAGCTCTTAAAGGTCGTGATTGTTATGGCGGACTGGATTTGGGATATTACAGCACTTGTTTTGATTTTTCCGCCAAAGGATGATGAGGACAGTTATATATTGCTGCCTTTTTTCTGGCTTCCCGAAGATACGCTTGAACTTCGTGTACGCAGGGCTCATGTGAATTATGATTTGTGGCGAAGACAAGGTTTGTTTTATGTAACTCCGGGAGATGTAGTTGACTACAATTACATTCGTAAGAAAATTAATGAACTGGGTGAAATTTACCACATACGTGAGATTGCCCATGACCGTTGGAATGCAAGCCAGCTTGTCATTGAACTGGGCTTTGATGCTTTCACAATGGTTCCGATTGGTCAGGGAATGGCTTCAATGGCGGCTCCTACAAAGGAATTTTATAAGCTGCTTTGTGAAGGTAAAATCAATCACGGAGGCAATCCGGTATTGGAGTGGATGGCGGGAAATGTTGTTGTAGAAACAGATGCCGCCGGAAATGTTAAGCCCATCAAAGAAAAAAGTACAGAAAAGATAGATGGCATAGTTGCTGCTATTATGGCTCTTGACCGTTGTATCAGAAATGAAGGAGTAATTCAAGGTAGTATTTATGACGAGAGGGAACTCTTCGTTTTGTAAAGGGGGATAAAGAATGCAAGAAAACATAGAAGAAAGAATCGGCGATGAGTATTCAAGAATAGATCCGGATGATATAGTCGGAAAACGCTTTGGAAAACTCGTGGTTGAAAAGATGGAAGTTTATAAAAACCATAAATATTATTATCGCTGTAAATGCGACTGCGGAAAGGAGCCTTTAATTCACCGCGGTCGTATTTTATTTGGAGCTACAAGCTGCGGCTGTGACACACCCCGTCCTGTTGATCCACAGGATATTGTGGGAAAGAGGTTTCACAAGGTGTTAATAGCTGAATATATCGGTTATCAAAAAAATTCAAGCGGAAGAAATCGCAGCTATTATCGTTGTATATGCGATTGTGGAAATGAGTTTATTACAAGCCGAACCCGATTGATGTATGGGGAGGTGAAAAGCTGCGGCGACTGTACAAAAATTGTTCAGGAGGAAGACCATTATAAGTATATTTGTCAGAACGGCGATTCGTTTATATTTGATGAGATAGACATGGAGCTTGTGAAATCCCACCGTTGGTATATAAGTAACGGTTATCCCGTTACGCGGTCAAACGGAGACAGGTACAAAAAAACTGACTCGCATGATGCTAGATATACTTGGCAGTGAGCGTGCAAATATACACCATAGTGATTTCGATGTAGACCATATTGACGGAGATACGAGAAACAATCGAAGAGACAATCTGCGTATAAGCGAACACAGGAACAATATGAAGAATTTGAAACTGAAGGCAAATAACACTACAGGTTATAAAGGTGTATCGTTTGATAAATCCCACGGGAAGTATTATGCGCAGATTGGTTCAGATGGTGTCCATCATTTTTTAGGATATTATAATAATCCCGAAGAAGCAGCGAGAGCCTACGATAAGGCGGCTCGTTTTTATCATGGAGAATATGCCTGTGTGAATTTCCCACTTCCGGGTGAGCAAGGATGCAGAAGAAACGAAGAAAAGGAGGTAGCATACGCATGACAGACTCAGATGAAAGCAGAATTATGACAGTGGAGTATTTATATGAGTGGCTTGAAAAGCTGATGGACAGCGGTCTCGGCGATATGAAAATACGCTGTGAGGACGGTTATCTCCACAGAGATGAGTTGGGAATTGACAGCTACAATAACGAAACGAGAATTATAGGAATGCTTTATAACCGCGGCGATTTTAAGGTTTGCTGTGAGTTAAAAAACGATATTGAAAAGGCATTCGAAAGGTTCAGCATTAGAAGCAGTAAGAGGTATGAGTCATGAAAGAGAGATATTTTACGGTAACACACAATAACCGTTCTTATGTGGTAATCGGAAACGAAAACACAAGCCTTGATACGGTTTGGAACAGCCAAAAATGCTGGTTTATGAAAGGCAGCGAAGTAACTATTGAAGATGATAAAGGAAATCGTAAAGTGTTCAGAAAGGAGTAGCTTATGGGATTTATACAATGGTTGGGATTTAATGGCAAGCCGAGAGACGCACCTGTGGAAGAGGCTCCTATCGAGGAAGTGCCTGTAGTAGATGCTCCTGTGGGAGATACGCCTGTGAAAGACACACCTGTGGGAGTTTCACCGGAACTGCCGGATATACAGGACAACGTCCGAGATAGCGGACAAACTTTTATGTTCGGCAGAGCATACAGTGGTGAAAGAGTAGATGAGAAATCATCTTTACAGATAGCCACTGTGTATGCCTGTGTTCGTTTGCTTGCGGAAACTGTAGCGAGCCTGTCGCTGCACCTTTACAAGTACAAAGGAGACAACGGTAAGGAAAAAGCTATGGAACACCCGTTATACAAAATTCTTTACAGACAGCCGAACCCGGAAATGACCTCTTTCAGCTTCAGAGAGTGTATGATGCCCCATATGCTTTTGTGGGGCAATTGTTATGCACAGATAGTCAGGGATAACAGAAATGAAATTCTCGGTTTATATCCGCTTATTCCTCAGAATGTGGAAATAGACAGAGACGAAAGCGGAGAGATTTTCTATATATACCACACCTATGAAGATGACAAAGCCGGAGAAACTGGTATGGACTATTATTTCAAGCGTGAAGATATTCTCCATATACCCGGCTTGGGATTCAACGGTTTAGTCGGTTTCAGTCCGATTGGTATGATGAAAAATTCCCTCGGCTCTGCAATCGCTGTGGAAAAATACGGTTCGGCATTCTTCCGAAACGGAGCACAGCCAAGCGGTGTGCTGGAGCATCCCGGTGTATTGAAAAATCCCGATAAGGTAAGGGAATCATGGAACAGCACCTACGGCGGTTCTTCAAATGCTCATCGTGTGGCTGTACTTGAAGAGGGAATGTCCTACAAAGCAATTTCACTTCCGCCGGAAGATTCACAATTCCTTGAGACACGCAAGTTCAGTGTTTGCCGTATTTTCAGAGTTCCTCCGCACCTTGTACAGAGCTTGGAACACGCTACCTTTTCCAACATTGAACATCAGGGCATTGACTTTGTTCAGCATTCCATAACCCCATGGATTATCCGCTGGGAACAGGCAATAATGAAAGACCTTTTGCTCGAAGAGGAGCAAGATGTTTACTTCCCGAAATTTAATGTGGACGGATTACTCCGAGGTGACTATAGAAGCAGAATGCAAGGATATGCTATCGGCTTTGCAAATGGATTTATGAGTCCCAATGAGATAAGAGCCCTTGAGGGATTTAATCCCATATCGGCTGAAGACGGTGGTGACGATTTCTACCTCAACGGCAGCTATACAAAACTCAAAGATGCAAGCTCTGTGTATGGGGTAAATACTGAGGGTACACCTCCGAAAGAGGATGAACCGGAAGAGGAAAAGGAAAAAGAAAAACCTGAAGAAACTGAGGAAACCGAAAGTGACAGTGATAATCAGCCGAGTGAGAACAGGCGAAAAGAAAGGAGAAAAGTTCTATGAAAAAATTTTGGAACTGGGTCACAGATGACGCAGGTGAAAGAACCCTGCGGCTTGAAGGATCCATTGATTCAGATGACATCTGGGGTGATTCCGTAACCCCTAAAGGAAACGGAGAAACCCGACAAGCAGGGCAAAAATAAGCCGGACGAAGATGATGACGATGAAGACGAAGATGAAGATAAGAAAAAGGGCGTACACCTTTATTCTGCACGTCTTATGAATCAGGTTATTTTAAATCATCTCGGCGTAACTGTTCCTACTGTGGCGAACAGTATACAGACCGTTTCATCAACCGGAAAACCGTTACAGCCTATCATAGGTATGGACGGTAAAACGAACGATGGCAGTTGCCATACCAGATTTTAGAAAAGCAGCTGGAGTTTTTAAGATGACCCCGGCTATTTTTATACACAAAATATTTTTACGGAGGTAAATGACTATGAGTAAAATTCTTGAACTGAGAAGTAAAAGAGCTGCTCTGTGGGAGCAGACAAAAAAGTTCCTTGAAAACCACCGCGGCGTTAACGGTCTTGTAGCAAGTGATGCCGTTGAGCAGTACAACAAAATGGCAGGAGATGTTAAGGCATTGAGAGACGAAATTAAACGTCTTGAAGAGCAGGAGGCTTTTGAAGCACAGCTTAAGGCTCCTACAAGTAAGCCTGTGACAGGCAAGCCCAATGCGGAGGTTAAGCCTAAATCAACAAAAGCTACTGCTTCACCTGAGTATTCCGAGGCTTTCTGGAATATGATCCGCCTTCGCGGCGATTACGGTGCAATTCAGAATGCTCTTTCTGTCGGTGTGGACAGCGAGGGCGGCTATACTGTGCCGGACGAGTTTGAACGTCAGCTTATTGAGGCATTGGAAGAAAATAACATCTTCCGCGGTATGGCTCACATTATTCACACAAGCAGCAGCACTCGCAAGATTCCTATTGCAGAGGAAACAGGTATGGCATCATGGATTGACGAAGGCGAGGAGATCCCCAAAACTTCATTGACATTCGGTCAGACCACACTTTCTGCTTACAAACTCGGCACTATGATTAAGATCTCAAACGAGCTTCTTCACGATTCCGCTTTTGACCTTGCAGCTTATATTTCCCGCCGTTTCGGTGTGACTATGGGCAATACAGAGGAAGATGCCTTTATCAACGGTGACGGTATCGGCAAGCCTCTGGGTATTCTTGATGATGCCGGGGCACAGGTTGGTGTAACTGCTGAGTCTCAGACTGCAGTTACCTTTGACAATCTGTACGGTCTCTATTACTCACTGAAGAGTCCGTATCGTAAGAAAGCAACTTTTCTTTGCAATGAGGCTCTTGTATTGCAGCTTATGACCATCAAAGATGCTAACGACAATTATATCTGGAAACCCGGTCTTGGTATTGCACAGCCTGACACACTGCTTAACAGACCCCTCAAAACTTCCTCATTTATGCCTTCTGTGGAAGCCGGCAATAAGGTTATGCTTTTCGGTGATATGAGCTACTACTGGATTGCGGATCGTGTAGGTCGTACCTTCCGCAGACTGAACGAGTTGTATGCAAGAACCGACCAGGTTGGTTTCCTTACTACACAGCGTGTAGACGGAAAGCTGATTCTTCCTGAAGCGGTGAAAGTTCTTCAGATGGCAGCCGGAGCCTAAGATATAGGTAAGCTATATTTTTTAGTGAGGAGGGTGCCGTATGATTTTAGTCCCTTTGAGTGAGGCAAAGACCTATCTTAGGGTTGACAGTTCCGATGAGGACGCTTTAATCGGCGTCCTCCTTTCCACTGCTAAACGTCTGTGTGCAGATGTGGCAAGGCTTGATTCCGAGAAATGGTCTGTGGTAAGCGGAGAAACCGAAGATGAAGATGTATATACCGATGAAGAGCTTGAACGGATACGTGAGGTTATGAGGGTAGCTATTCTGTATACCGTTGGGTATCTTTTTAAACACAGAGAGGAGGCAGACCATCATGACCTTGTGATGACACTCCGAAACCTGCTTTTTGCAATCCGAGAGGGTGTGTTTTAATGAAAATTTCACTACTAAATGAAAGGGTTACTTTTGAAAAGAACACAACTGTGGTAGATGAAAATGCCAACCATAAAAATGTGTGGGAGGAATATTTCTCCTGTTATGCTTACGCAGACTCCTCCGGGGGCAGTAAGGAGCAGCAGACTGCCGGAGTTATAGTTTCCGATATAGGTCTTGTGTTCACAGTGAGATATTGCTCTGAGTTATCTGTTTTAGACAGCACTCACTACAGAGTGAGATTTCAAAACGAAGCCTACAATATTAAATCTGTTGATATGATGAACTATCAGCACAAGTCCATAAAAGTAACCTGTGAAAAAGAGAGGAGGGAATAGCCTATGTCAAGCAGGACAGTTAGCATTGACAAAATGGCTGAAGCCATTAACGAGGGGGCTTAGAGAATATGCCAACTTGGCTGCCGATAAGATGAAGGAAGCTATAAAGAAAACTGCGAAATCCGTAAAAGAAGAAATATCGGCAAATGCTCCCAAAGGCACCGGAGCCTATGCCAAAAGCTGGGCGACAAAAGCTACCTCCGAAAGCTCCGAGGCTATATCAATGACTGTGTATTCCAAAAACCGCTATCAGATGGCACACCTTTTGGAGAAAGGTCACGCTCTCGGGCAAGGCGGCAGGGCAAGGGCATTTCCTCATATTGCTCCGGCTGAAGCTAACGGAGAAACAATGGTAGTAGAACTAATCGAGAAAGCACTGAGTTAAAGGAGGACGCTATGACACACAAAGAAATAATCGCATTGGTAGCGGAAATTGGAATTCCATATGCCTACCACCATTTCGCAGAAGGAGAATCTCCCGCTCCTCCGTTTATCTGTTTCCTCTATCCGAATGCTGTACAGTTTGGGGCGGACAATAAGGTCTTTCATAGTGATACAGCTGTAGATATTGAACTGTATACAGATGAAAAGAACCCTGAACTTGAAGAAACTGTGGAAACAGTCCTGAATGACCATGATATTTATTTTGAAAAATCAGAGGTTTGGATTGATTCCGAGAAACTTTATGAAGGCCTCTATTCTATTGTGGTATAGGGGTAAAAATTTTATGAAAGGATAGGTGCTGAATTATGGCTAATTCAAAAAATAAGGTTAAATATGGTTTGCGTGATGTGTATTATGCGAAAGCAGCATTCGATGATGATACAGGCGATGTCACCTATGATGAGCTGGTTCATATTCCCAGTGCTGTGAGCTTGTCACTTGACCCGGAAGGAGAAAACGAACCGTGGTACGCGGACAATGGAATTTTTATAGTCCTCGGATCAAATCAGGGCTATACGGGCTCAATTGAGGTGGCTTTACTCCCTGAGAGTTTCTATATTGACATTCTTCATGAGGAGAAAGACTCGAACGGCGTTATGGCAGAGGTATCTGATGCGGAAATTGAGCATTTTGCTTTGACGTTTCGATTTGAAGGTGACAAGCATAAAGTCCTCCATGTGTTGTACAACTGTACCTGTTCCCGTCCGGCTATGGAATCCTCTACAGTTGAGGACAGCAAAGAGCCTCAGACAGATACACTTGACCTGACCGTTTCTCCACTTGCAAACGGCTATGTCAAAGCAAAGACCAGTGAATCTACTCCTGATTCGGTTTATAACAGCTGGTTCACGCAGGTATATGAACCGCAGGGTACAGCAGAAGATGAAACTGCTGAAGAAGACACTGAAAACGCAAACGGATAAAAATCAGTGATAAGGGGACGGGGCAGCCTGTTCCCATTAATATGAAAGGATGGATTATATGGCATTGACAAAGACAATTAATATTGACGGAATACCGGCAACTTTCAAAGCAAGTGCTTCTGTTCCGAGATTATACAGAGTTAAGTTTGGCAGGGATATATACAAAGACCTGAGACAGCTTGAAAAAGCTGTGGGAGAAGGTGATGAGAATGCAAGTAACTTGGATATGTTCAGTCTTGAGATGTTCGAGGATCTTGCATGGGTAATGGCTCGTCATGCTGACCCGAAAGGTGTGCCGGATAATCCTGATGAATGGCTGGAACAGTTCAATACGTTTTCTATCTATCAGATATTGCCAGAACTTATTGAGCTGTGGGGCTTAAATGTACAGACACAGGTTGAAACTAAAAAAACTTCGAAAAACTGAGCGGGAAATGACAACACCGCTCTTTTTACTTAGGTGTGTGCAGATAGGCATATCAATTCGAGACCTCGATCTGGTCACAGCGGGAATGGTAAATGATATGTTTTCCGAGATGCACCGAGATGAAGAAAAATTTGATTATGTTGCTACGCAGGCTGACTTTGACCGCTTTTAAGTTAGGCTGCTTTTTTACAGCCTAAAAGAGGTGGCAGAGTATGGCAAACCGTATAGCGGGTATCACGATCGAGATAGGCGGATCCACAACCAAGCTGTCGAAGGCTTTGGAATCGGTTAATAAAGAGATAAAATCAACACAATCACAGTTGAAAGATGCTGAACGTTTATTGAAAATCGACCCATCTAACACAGAGCTTCTTACACAAAAGCAGAAGTTATTGACTACTGCCATCTCCGATACTAAGGATAAGTTAGCTACTTTAAAGACAGCGGCGGAGCAGGCAAATGAGCAGTTGCAGAACGGGGATATTACTCAGGCACAATATGACGCCCTTCAAAGAGAAATTGTGGCTACAGAACAGGAGCTTCAAAGACTGGCTGATCAAGCGGCGGAAGCTAACACAGCACTGAATAAAATCTCAGAGGTCGGCTCTACTTTAGAGACTGTGGGCGGTAAGATGACAAGTGTAGGTACAGAGCTTACCACCAAAGTAACGGCTCCCATCGTGGCTTTTGGCATGGCGGCTGTGGCTACAGCAGCAAACTTTGAAAGCTCCATGTCTCAGGTTCAAGCCACTATGGGTATCACAAAGGACAGTACATCTGAGTTAAACGGTGAGACTGTGAACACAATGGAGGCTTTATCGGGCTTGGCAAAGCAGATGGGGTCCGAGACAGCTTTTTCGGCTTCCAAGTGCGCCGATGCACTTAATTATCTGGCATTGGCAGGTTATGATACTCAAGAGATATGTGATATTCTTCCTATCGCTCTGAACTTAGCGGCGGCAGGCGGTATTGACTTAGCTAATGCCTCCGATATGGTTACTGACGCTATGTCCGCTTTGGGTATGGACACATCTGAGGCAAGTCTGATGGTAGACCAGATGGCTAAAACCGCAAGCACTACCAATACCTCTGTAGCACAGCTTGGCGAAGGCATTCTTACAATCGGTGCTACTGCTAAAAATATGGCAGGAGGTACAGCCGAACTGAATACTGCTTTAGGTATACTTGCTAACAACGGCATCAAAGGAGCCGAGGGCGGTACACACCTCAGAAATGTTATTCTCTCACTTCAAAGTCCAACTGATACCGCAGCGGCTTGTATGGAAAGTCTCGGATTACAGGTTTATGACAGTGAGGGAAATATGCGTTCTCTTAACGATATACTCGGAGACTTGAATGCTTCAATGAACGGTCTGACCAGTGAAGAGAAGAACAATATTATTTCCACAATATTCAATAAAACAGACCTATCCTCTGTAAACGCTCTTCTTGCGAATACCGGAGACACTTGGGATTCTCTACAGCAGTCCATCATAGACAGCGGTGGGGCTGCACAGGATATGGCAGACACACAGTTGGACAACTTAAGCGGTCAGCTTACTATTTTGAAGTCTGCTCTTGAGGGCTTAGCCATTGCCTTCGGTGAAACTCTTATGCCTGTGATTAAGGCTGTTGTTGAGAAAATTCAAGGATTTGTTGAAAAACTTAATTCTATGGACGAGGGGCAGAGAAAGGTTATCGTGTCAATAGCCGCAGTAGCAGCGGCAATAGGTCCGCTGCTTGTTATATTCGGTACTCTGATAGGTACTGTGGGAAAAGCATTGACAAACTTTGCAAGTTTGGGAACGGGCATCCTAAAGGTAGTGGGGCATATCCAAACCGGAACAGGTATGGCAAGTAAGCTTGCGGCAGCTTTATCCGGCATATCCGCACCGGTTCTTGCGGTTGTGGCTGTGATTGCGGTTCTTGTGGCTGCTTTCAAAACGTTATGGGATAACAACAAAGAGTTCAGAACAGCTATTATTGAAATATGGACTAACATCAAAGAAACGGTTGTTGGTTTCATAGACGGTATTAAAGAAAGACTATCGGCTCTCGGTATTGATTTCCAGGGCTTCGGCAGCATATTGGAAGTGCTGAAAATTGTGTGGATGGAATTCTTTAACCTGTTAGCTCCGCTTTTCGAGGGAGCTTTTTCGGCTATATCAACACTTCTTTCCACCGTTTTAGATGTTATACTCGGACTTTTAGATGTTTTCATAGGGCTTTTCACGGGCAATTGGGAGCAGATGTGGACAGGTATCAAAGAGATTTTTTCAGGCATATGGGATGGAATCACAGGTATTTTATCAACTGTACTTGACATTATCACGGGGTTTACTTGATGTTGTGCTTGGGTGGTTCGGCACAAGCTGGGAAGAGGTCTGGACAGGCATTAAAGATTTCTTTGTCAGCATATGGGAAGGAATAAGCGGCTTCTTCTCAGGTATTCTGACAACAATTCAAACAGCGGCGACAACGGTGTGGACAGCCATTTCGGGCTTCTTCAGTTCTATTTTTGAAACCATATCCTCTGTGGTTACTACGGTTTGGAACGGTATATATAACACAATTGTGAATGTATGGAACACAATCTATTCCATTATAGAACCTCTTGTGACCGCTTTCGGATATTTGTTTGAGACGATTTTTCAGGCAATTCAGCTTGTCATAAGCACTGTTATGGAAGTTATACAGACTACCATTACAAATATATGGAACGCTATAGTGTCTTTTATAACGCCTATTTTGGAAAGTATAAAAAATACTTTTGATACAATCTGGAATGCTATAAGCACTGTGTGAAACGGTGTTAAATCCACTATATATACAGCCTTAAGCGGCATAAAAAGCACTGTTTCAACGGCTGTCAGCGGCGTGAAAAGTACGGTTTCCACAGCTTGGAGTGGAATAAAGAGTACAACTTCTACACAGTGGAAAGGCGTTCAATCAACCTTAAGCAGCACTTGGGACAGTATAAAATCAACTGTGACTGATACCACCAAATCTGTGCAAAGTACAATTTTCACCTGTTGGTCTGCGATTAAGAGTACGAATGTTTCTGACTGGAACAGCATAAAATCAACGCTTTCTACCTGTTGGAGCAGTATAAAATCCACTATAAGTACGGCGACAAGCGGTGTGAAGAGTACCATTTCCACAGCTTGGAGTGGGATAAAAAGTACCACAAGTTCCACTTGGGATAGTATTAAATCTACTATGAGCAGCACTTGGTCAAGTATAAAATCCACAATATCTTCAACAACAAGTTCCTTAAAAAGTACGATTTCCTCTGTGTGGTCATCGGTAAAGTCAACCACAAGCAGCTCTTGGAGCAGTATTAAGTCAACAATTTCTTCAACACTGTCTTCTATGAAATCTGCTGTAAGTTCCGGGCTTTCAAACATTAAGAGCAGTATGAGTTCTACTTTTAGCTCTCTGGTATCGTCAGCCTACACTTGGGGTAGGGACATCTGTTCACAGCTTGCCTCCGGTATATCATCTGCGGCGAGCAGTGTAATAAACAAAGCCAAAAATCTGGCTCAGTCTGTGTCTGATATTATAGGGTTCTCTGTTCCCAAAACAGGACCTCTTTCAGATGCCGATGAGTATATGCCTGATTTTATGGAGCTTATGGCAAAGGGCATTCAGGGCAATATGGGAGATGTCTTGGACAAAGTAAAAACTGTGGCTGGCTCGGTTAAGGATATGATGACTGAGGGCTTTGTTATGCCGGAGATGTCATCACTTAAAGTACCTGAACTTGCTTTTGCCGGAGCCGGTTCTACGAACACAACCACAACAAATAATAATCAGAAAACCACTAATCTCGGCGGAGTAAACATTTATGTTTACGGTTCAAACAGCCAAAGCAATGATGAACTTGCTAAGATGTTGGCTGATAAGTTAAACGATATGTTAGATGAAGATAATGCTGTATTTAAATAGGAATAATGAAAACAAGTTGAAATTTGTATTGCAGATTGTCATACAACGTGGTATAATAGAAACAAGAAAGGCGGTGTTGACATGGCTGTTAAAAGTGCAAATGTAACGGCAAGAGTTGAACCTAATGTAAAACTTGAAGCTGAAGCAATTATTGAAAAACTTGGTTTATCTGTTTCAGCAGTGATTAACTCTTTATATAAGCAGATTATTTTAAAAAACGGCATCCCATATATGCTGACAATTCCGAGTGCTCCGAAAGCAAGGGATGAAATGACAGTGGCAGAGTTCGATGCTGTGATGAAAACAGGATTTGAACAGGCGAAAAACGGCAGTTCTATTCCTGCTGAAGAAGCCTTTGACCAACTTTTAAGAGGTGTATGATGAAAATCTATGAAGTAAAAATCACACCATACGCACTCGAACAAATGTCAGAAATTCGTGATTATATTGCATATCAGTTTTTGAATCCAAGTGCTGCACGCAATCTTATAGAAGAGATAAGGGCGGCGGTTTTGAAATTAAATAAGATGCCGCAGCGTTACAGACCCATTGATGAAAAACCATGGGGAGATTTCGGTGTTCGTAAGTTGATGGTGAAGAACTTTTATGTCTATTATTGGATTGAAGAAGAGACTGCAATAGTTCACATAACGGCAGTTACCTATGCAATGAGAGATCAAATAAATGTTCTCACAAAAATGAATATTGATTGATATTGCGATAATTAAGCATCTCGAAAACGGGGTGCTTTTTTCTTGCAAAAAACATGAAAGGAGGAGCATATATGCCGGTATCACAATTTGATGTAAGGAGCCGTTTCAAACGGCAGTATTTAACCTTTAACGGTAAATCAAGTAAAGATTTTCTTCTGTATTTGTCGGGTCCCGGTATATATAATTCTCCGGCTCCCGATGTTGAGGCAACGAGTATTCCAAGGCTGAACGGCGATTTGATACAGAATAATGCCAAATCGGGAATGAGACGCTTTGTCAATGTGGATATAAAATACGAAGCCTTCTTTTTCAACGGTTTGCCGAAGAAAACAGCCGCTGTGAAAAGCTGGCTTTTATCTCCCACAGGCTACTGTAAACTTCAAGATACCTATGACCCGGAGTTCTTCCGTATAGGTATGTGTACTTCTGCCTTAGAGTTTGATGTAACAAGGCACAAAGTGGCTGAAATGGAGATTGTGTTTAACTGCAAACCCCAGAGATGGTCGGTAGAGGAGCAGAAATCAGTTACTTTAACTGATTCGGGCGGAGTAATAAGAAACCCTTTCGACTTTTATTCACAGCCGCTGATTACTGTGTCGGGAAAGTCACAGGGAACACTGACTGTGGGCGACTATTCTGTGGTCATATATAATTTTGATAACGAAGATATAATACTCAATTCTGAGACGCAAAATGCTTATACTTCCGCAGGAGATTTCTGTAGCACAGCTATTTACTCAGAAGAGTTTCCTGTTTTTGCACCGGGGAACAACACAATTGAGTGGAGCGGAGGAATTACCTCTGTGGAAGTTATACCGAGGTGGTGGACACTATGATACCTTGTTTATATGACATTTCAGAAACTGAATACACAACCAACGGTATAGGAAAACTGGCGGACTGCATTTCCTGTACCGTTACTGAGAAGCGAAACGGCAGTTACGAGTTAAAAATGGAGTACTCCACAGACGGTATTCACGCAGAGTCCATAACCGAAGGTGCAATTATTTATGCTAAGCATGCCGACAATAAGTCTCCGCAGGCTTTTAGAATATATAAAATAACCACACCTATGGACGGAAAACTTGAGATAGCGGCGAGGCATATAAGCTACCAGCTTAATTTTATAACTGTGTCTCCTGTAACTGTGGTTTCAGGAACGGACGAACAGATTAACCTTGCTTTTGAGGGGCTTTTAGAGAATGCTACAAGTGAATGTCCGTTTTCCTTTGAGACTGATATGACCTCAACAGCTTACTTCGGCATATTGGAGCCGACCTCTTTCAGAAATGCTTCAGGAGGTATTGACGGAAGTATGTTGGACACCTTTGGTGGTGAATTCGAGTGGGATATGTACAAAGTGAAACTTCTGAAAAACAGGGGCAGCGACAACGGTGTGAGAATAGTCTACGGCAAAAATTTAGTTGATTTCAATATGGAACGCTCTATTGAAGAAGTTATTACAGGAGTACACCCTTTCTGGAAAGACGGAGACACAGGCGACCTTGTGGAGCTGTCGGAGAAAGTAGTCACACTTTCAGACAGCGACTATCCATATGAAAAGATTATGGTTCTTGATTGTTCAGACCAGTTCGAAGAACAGCCTACAGAGGAAGCACTTCATTCTTATGCTCAGTCTTACTTGGAAAGCACAGATTACACTGAGCCAGACATCGATATTGACATAGACTTTGCCCAACTGTGGCAGACAGCCGGGTATGAGGATATAGCTGAGGCAGAACGTGTGAACCTGTGCGATACCGTTCGTGTGTATATTTCAAAGCTGAGTATAGAGGTATCTGCAACTGTGACAGAGACAGAATACGATTGTTTGTTGGAGAGATATAATTCAATTACTCTCTCAAACAGCACCACTTCAAGCAGGAACACATCATTCTCTCTATCGGTAGCCACAACTTCACAGGTCAAATCCCTTATAGCTCTTACCGATTCGGCTATAAGGTTGTCGGTTCATAAAACTTATGCTATCAATGCCAATTTGGAGAATAACTACTCGACAACTGTGGAAGTTAAGTCTTTAATAGAAGAAACAGAAGAAGCCATAACCCTGTCTTTTACTAAAACCCTTGAAAGCTATTCTACTACAGAACAGGTTAAGTCTATGATAGAGGTGTCAGAGGGCAGTATTCTTCTTCAAATATCCGAAACCTATGTCTCCGAAGATGAACTTGGCGACTACACAAAGAATACCGAAATAAGATCACAGTTTGCTATGGATTCTACCAGTATATCAATAATATCAGGAGTTATAACCTTTGAGAGTAATACCATAAGCATAGAAAGCGACAACTTTAAGCTGACAACTTCCGGCGAAGTATCAGCAAAAGGTTCTTTCACAACAGGAGACGATGCCACATATAAAATGGAAATGTCATCCGGCGAAATTACGGGTTACTATAACGGCGATAAGGTCGGTACAATCTCTATGAAAGCCGCAAATGCATGGGTTATTGACGGAGAAGCCCACACTTACCGAGGTGTGTTAATAGACTGTGAAGATATTGATCTGAGCGGAGTTATGGTAGACATTACGGCTGATTATCTCAACATCAATTATGATGAAGGCTGCTATTATTACGGCGGTTCGGGTACGATACGTGCTGTTTATGACTGGGACTGGTCGGATTACAAGGTTGTAACTGATTTGGAAATTGATTTGAACAACGGCACAGCAAGCTGGTCAGATTATTATATCAGCGCCATATCTACACTGTATTATAAAACAATTCAGTTTCATAAGGGGCTTATGGTAACGACTTTATAAAGAATAAGGAGGAAAATTATGCTTAGTTTTGTGAAATTAAATGATAACGGAGGTATCTGGGCAAACCGTGATGAGGCTTTGGCGTATCTTGCCATAGGCTACAAGGTTTACACAGGTGTTGATCAGACTGTGGAAATGACCGAAGAGGATTTGAATGCCATTGTAGAATGTGACACAAGAGCTGCAAAAAGCCGAACTGTAGCCGTTGCGGTCAATGCGGAAGGGTAAGGTGAGCTTATGCTCGGAATTAATGCAAGAGTTGAAGATCTGCGTGAGCAGATTATAAAAGATATTAATAAAGCACAGATGCCTGCCTGTATTCTGGATTATATTTTAACCGAAATTTTAAATGATGTAAGGCTTCAACGGATGAGTGAGGTTCAGAAGGAACGGCAGAAGTTCAGAGATGAGAATGCCCCTGTACCAGGCGAGGTTCCTATTAGAAAAGCTGACGGTAAGGGCGGCACTGTGGAAAGCGGAAATGTTAGGATAGAAAAACGGACTTTTAACGGAGATGATATTAATGGTAACGGTAACACGAACAGTTGAACTGTCGCTGACTGAAAATCTTATCCCTGTTGTTATTCATGCAAAGCAGTATGATAATATGACAAGGCAGATTAAATGCTCTATATACCAAGATAACACTTTGATTTCTCTTGACTCTTCTGTATCTGTAAATATCACCGGAACACGTTCAGACGGAGGATATTTTCAGTATAATTCATCTGTGGACTCTTCTGTTGCCTATGTTTTAAATGGCTGTGTCTGTTTTTGGGTTACGTCATTAATGACAAAGGCTTCCGGCAGAGTACCTGTGGACATTACACTGACAGACGGAAACGGCAAAGCTATAGGCACCTTCTCCCTTATTCTCAGTGTAGAAAAAGCCGCTGTAGAAAGCGAGGGCTTAACCACAGCTTCTTACTCTGCTCTTGTAGAAACACTGGCTGAAAATATAGCATCGATGTATGTTAATGACAGCGGATACCTTATTATAGACACAAACGACAGTCCCGGAATAACCGTAACCTCCGACGGTGAGGGCGGCATTACAGTAGACTATTGATTGGAGGGATTTTATGAGTGTATTTTCATGCGGCAGGGTTGTAACAATACCCTGTGGAAATTGGGACAGCACAAAGGCATATGAGTGTTTAAGCCTTGTGTATAACCCAACAAACGGCAACAGCTATATAGCAAGAAAAACAGTTCCGGCAGGCACAGCATTAACCGATACAGATTGTTGGGCGATGAGTTCAGAGTATTCCTCACAGTATGCTGATCTTGCGGAAGGTGTTGAAACGTTGAAAACACAGGTGGCGGCAAATGTTTCTGCAAGTACCGATAATAACGCAGACTATGCTGCCGAGGTTTCAGACGCAAGGGTCGATTCGGAGGGAAATACATCAGCTTCCCTTGGTGAAGCTATGCGTAAGATTGATGCTGAGGTTGTTGACGTAAGAACAGATGATGAAGGACTTGTCCACGACAGCATGGGCGAAGCCGTTAGGGAGAGAATTGGTGCTTTGGATGATGCCATATTCGAAAGTGAAAATGCGGCATACACAAACACAGGGGTAAGCACCGCATCAAGTCATTATTTCGGTTTGGCATTTACCGAAGATGTGTATCTGAAAACATTGACACCTCAGTTTTCATCAGACTCCGGCACCTTTACGTGGTGGGTAGTTAAAACAGACAAGGACATTATTGCGGATTCATCATCACCTGATAAAGGAACTGTGACTGTTACGGGAACAAAATATTCCGCATCTATCGGAGATACCATTGAAATCAACCGTAAAATTTCCACAAAGATGGCTGTATTCATTATCCCCGATGATTCGGATACAAGGATCATGTTTTCGAACAAGACTGCCGGCACAGAACTGAATACAGCGAGACTTTGCTATATCGGTGGTAAAACAAATTATTCAAGTGCTTACGGAACAGGCTCAAGTGTGTGGTATTACAGCGGTGCCTTTGTACTTTGCGAGAAAAATGAGAAGTATGTGAAAACAGAAGAGTTGGAATCCTACGCCAAAACAGAGGATGTGGAAAATGAACTTCTCCTTTATGCAAAGAAGGAAAAATTAGACAATTATGCTCAGCGTGAAGAAATTTATAATATCGGTCAGGAAGATGTTATATATGACGTATCCGGCATCAATAAAACAACATCAAATTGTTATTATGGTTTCAACCCCAAAAATTCAATATATATTAAGACGTTGACACCGAGGTTTTCCGGCACTGAGGGAACCTTCACATGGGCAGTCGGAACCACAACCGATGACAATATAGCTAATGAGTCAGCCTTGTCGCTTACCGATTGAACTGAGCAGGAGATCGGCAGCACAATTGAATTGGAGCAGACACTGAAGCCCAATCAAACCCTTATCATTCATGGAAATGATGAAAGCATTTTAACCTATGCCAGTGATTCCAACAGTTATTTTTACTGCACTAACGGAACAAAAACTATCGGTCAGTTTTTGAATGTCTCACTTTCTGCCTATGCTGAACTGGTTCTGCCGACCGAAACACCGATTTACGCCACGAAAGAAGAGTTGGAACAGGCTGAAGCAGATACCGATGAAAAATTAGACAGCTATGCCAAAAGCGAAGCCCTTGACGATTATGTAAAACGAATTGAAATCTTCGAGACAGTCACCTGGGAAGAAACCCTTGAATTTGAAGCCAAAAGCAAGACAACAGCCAACAGCTATTACGGAATTAATCTGCAAAATGACATTTATATAAAAACGTTTACCCCTGCTTTCAGTGATACTGTGGGAACTTTTACTTGGTGCGTAGCCACATCTACAGACGGCGAACCTATTGCACAGGGTTCAAAGATGACTATAAGCGAGTGGACGGAACAGGAAATCGGCACAGCTATTGAATTCAATAACACACTGCTGACCACTCAGCCTCTAATTGTTTACGGCAATGATGACAGTATTTTGATGTATTACAATAAGTCCAATGATTATTTTAAGATTACGGGTACGTCTGCAACATCTGCCGGACAGTATTTAACCGGCTCTCTTGCCGGAGAGATAGTTGTGCAGTATACGGAAGAAGAGACAGTATTTACTTCAAAAGATGACCATAATGCTTTGCAGGAAGAGGTAAATGAGGTTAAGGAGAACATTGCGGAGAATAGTAACCCCAATCCTCTGTATGGCAAAAAGCTTGTGGGAATCGGAGATTCCATGATGCAAGGGCATTCCATTTCCAAAGCCAACGGATGGCTTGCGAAAATCGCCGACCGAAACGGTATGACCTATGTCAATTACGGCATCAACGGTACATATATGACCAACAAGCTCTACGGTACCAGCGAGGGCGTTGTTGACCGCTATTCTGAGATGGACGACGATGCAGATTATATTCTCATATTTGCAGGCACAAACGACATTTCCGCAAGTGTAACTATCGGTGATGAAGACAGCACAGACGAGTCTGAATTTTACGGTGCTTTGAATTCCATTTGCCAGGGGCTTATGAGCAAGTATCCTAACGGAAAGATTGGCTTCATTACTTCACATGTAAGGAGCAAGTCGGCAAGGACCAAAACGCTGAACTATATCGAGGCAATCGAGACAGCCTGCCAAAACAACGGCGGCATACCGGTTTTCAACAATGCGAAAAACGGCGGTCTTTGCTATTGGAATTCGGAGCAGGCGGCACAGCTTACACTGGGGGATAATTGCCACTACAGTGCGGAGGGAATGGAGTGGTTCTCGTGGAAATACGAAGCATTTTTGAGAAGTCTGTAAAAATCCACAGTCAATATGAGGCTTCAACGCTTTCTGCTGACTGTGTTTATATATAAATCAACTAAACGGACTGTGAAAGCAGCCCTATTTTATTGCCCTTTTTAGGGCGGAAAGGAGAAGACTATGGATAAAATTGCAGATTTAGTAACCGGAGAAGCAATTCTTCAGTGGCTGATTATTTTCCTGTTAATTGCTTATTTCTTCTATAAAGAATATCCTAAGTTTAAGTGCCGTATAACCGGAGGAACGAAAAAGGAACTGGAAGATGAGAGCCGGGAAAAGAAATTTGATGAGAGGCTTACCAAAGCTGAGTCTCGAATTGCCGATATTGAAGGAAAGCTGAAAAATGACTATAAAAGCCTTGAGGGGCTTCTGAAAGATGAGTAAGAGGATAAGCGAATTTTACAAGCATCATTGGAGGAAAGGGAGATAACAATGAGGGCTTTGCTGGCTATCATTGACGGACTTCATGAAATGGGAGCCAACGGACCTACAACCGAAGCCCATAATGAGATAACGGCTTATCTTTCTAAACAGGCTCACAAGGTTTAAGATAGGTGGTGGTTTTATGTGGAGTGAAAAGTACTTCAACCAGTGTTATTATCTTTTTGGATATGCCCGTAAGTGATATTGAAATTACGTCCTTCTCTCTTGACTTTGAACAGGCCGTAACAGACGGAGTTGAATATTTATACGGCTTGGGGCATAAAAGCGCAGCCTTTCTCGGCGGAACGGAATATTTGGGCGATGGTTCGGTTTTCAGCGACAAGCGTCAGACTGCCTTTATAAAAGCCTGCTCCAAAAGAAATATTGCCTATAAGTGTCTTGTTGTCAAGGAGGAATTTACCGTTAAAGCCGGCTATGAAATGATGCTTAAAATGATAAAAGAAAAAGATCTGCCTACGGCGGTTTTTGCCGCAAACGATTCTATAGCCATAGGCGCAATGAAGGCACTGTATGAAAACGGCTTTGAGATACCCGGTGATATTTCGGTTATGGGCTTTAACAATACGGAGATGTCGGCATATACACACCCTTCACTTACTACAATGAGTGCACCGGTATACGAAATGGGGGCTTACGGAGTTGATGCCGTAAGTGCCATGCTTAATTCAAAAAATCATAAGCTGCCTTACCCAATGCGTATATATTTGCCATGCCGGCTTACGGAAAGAGCCTCCTGCGGAGTGCCGAAACTTTGCAAGTGATTTGACTGAGCTGCTGCAACATTTATAATACTTTTTTGTCAAAATTGAAAATAACCATTGATTTTAAGTAAAAAAAATAGTATACTTTATAT
>JAJQBF010000056.1:0-4854 GCA_021203425.1 Clostridiales bacterium
CCATTTTTTAGTACTTTAATACCATCATTATTTTGCATTGTTAAAATGAATTGTCTTGGACTCTTAATCACTATGTATTTAACCAAAAATAAATCCTTGCCTACATTCGTTTTCAAATATTGGAGACGAACAGCAAAGACCATTAATATTCCCACTTCAAGAGCAGTCCAGTAGTTCAAAGTTTTACTTATGAGAAAACATACAGTCAAAAAACAAGAAGGAATTTTTAATTGGAGAGTATAATCCAAAACAGTTCCTCACAATTTTGTAAGAATTAAACAAACCTCATTTTTTCGCTAATTTATGCGGGTTTCGGGCTATTACACACAGTGTGTAAAGTTCCTTCTTAATCTATACGCTCCCCAAGCCGCATCGAATGATATGGCAATCTTGTTGTCTTCCCTGTCCACACAATAAATTGGCAAAGCCTTCTTCGCCGCCGCAACCATCGCTGTTTTCGACAGCATAAGCGGTCTTATTCCCAATAAACCTACAAGGCAAACCATCCACAAAACCGCAGCATACATAACCGCTGAGTTTTTACCAATATTCCCCATAAGCTTTCTGATTTTATTTATCATTCTTAACCACCTGGTTTTTACTATATTATGATAATATTACAGCTTTTATCATAAAAATTTTGCACACTTATCGTAAGTAACCGCAAAAAGTTTTATGTTGTAAAAAACTTTTCATAACAATTTCTCTTTGGATACGCTTTGTTGAATAATAATAAAGGCTTTCACTATCCGGCTTTATTTTAGTCGAATCAGCGAAAGTCCTTTATTATGAAACATTAAAAAATCACGGTTTTACCTGTAAGCCTTCGGCAAAGGAGCTGTTGTATCTAAGCATACTCTTTCGGGCGACTTTCATTGTTTCTACAGATTCTTCCGCCCTTTTAATTTCTTCGGCGATAGCTTTTTTCTCCTTGCCCTTAGCTTCATTTTTTTAAGCCTGAGATAAACAAGACCTTTTTCGATTTCGGTAATATTTTGAAGGTATTGCTCATAGATACTGTCGGAAAATTCTACATCGTGTTCATCATTAAGAAAAATTTCTCTGACGGAAGTAAGCAGTTTAGCGGACTGCATTATTGTGTTTTTCTTGCCCATAAGACCAACTGAGCCCACAGCACCGCCGACTCCGGCGCCAACCCCTACTCCAAGTACAGCGCCGCCGCCCACAACAGCAATAGTTCCGCCGAGCATCCCCGCTCCACCTGCCACAATTGCACCGCCGCCCAAATATGCGAGACAGGCACTGGTTAATGCTGCTCCGCTTAAGCCTGCAAAATTCAAGCCTACCAATGCAACGGCTATAGGACCGGCAAATGCTCCTGCAGTGGCAACTGTAACAATGGCTACAGCCGCCGTTACAGACAACGATGTAATAACGGTTTTCAGAACCTCATTAAGCTCATTCATTCGTTTATTGTAGGACTTACGCAGTCTGTTTACATAGCCCTGCTCACAATATTCACCGGTAAACAAATCATTTAAGAAACGGTCACCTTCGCTCTTCTTAAAATTATTAATCGGGTTATTCAAATACTTATATTTTTTACAAGGCACTTCATTTCCCTTCTTATCCTGCTCCGTTCCGAGGGGATAATAGGGTTCAAACAGCATAGCTTCTAAAAGACTCAGGCGATACCAAGGTTTATTGGGACTGTTTTTCTCAATTTGCTCATGCAGCTCGTCCATACTGTACCAGTGCATTTCTGCTCCGGGAACCTGTGTAAAGCTCTCAAACCCATCGGAAATGAACTTTGACCACTCCCGAAGCCACTCTTTTTTCAACTGCTGTACAGCTTCACCTGTTATCGGAATATTAGTCGTTTCTATATCGTTAAAGGTTTTATAGTATTCAAGATTATAGAGTATCTCAGTCTGTTCCAGCGATAGACCAAGTTTATCAATTTGCAAATCCATGTCTTCTCCTATTCTCTTATATATATCCGCATCCGATTTTCGGAATGTCTGCCGTTTCATATTTTCATACACTTCTCTGACTTTTTTGACATTATGCGTTTTAAGTCCCCATGTTACGTCCGAACCTACAGCAACCGCAAATCTGCCGATGCCGGCATAATTAACAGCTATCCAGTATTTTTGAGAAGCAATTGCCTCCCCTATATCAAGTGCAGTAAAAACCCCTGTTGAAATCGTCAGCATTCGGGCAATTGTGGGATTATTCATTGGCTTAACAGAATCCCAATCTATCTTCTTCATATCAGCAAGGTCGCTTACATTATTTTCTTTCATTTCAATTGCAAAACGTCTTATAAAATAGAATGTACGCACAATACACTCATTTGCAGCAACGGGAACAGCCTGTTTACTGAGTTCCACGGCAGCACCCATCTCTCCCCGAAAATCGAATTTTATAACCGACTCCTCGATTATCTGCCCATTTTCGTCACGTTTCATCATAAGCGTACCGTTAAACAGTTTTGAAAGAAAAACCGACAATGACATATCGCCGTTAACCTTTAAGCTTTTGAAAAAAGGCAGTACAGAAATCTCCTTTGCCATTGAAAGTATGGGTCCGGGGATACCTGTCCCTCCTGTAATTCCGGCAGTGCTGCTCGAGCCCGCCATATCGCTTACAAGGTGGAAAAACCATGTTATTGTTCCTTTCAATATTTTATCGGGAATGTCATTTCCTATAAACACTTTACTTTTTTCCGGAACATCAACAACAATAAAATTACCCTTTACATCTGTTCCGTAAGATTTCTCCGTAAACTGTGTCAACAGAGAAAATATTAAGCCAACAATTGTAGGATGATGGGCAAAATCCCGAAGATGATGCTGCTTTCCTCCGCCGAAATCGGGAGTATTACCGTCGCTCGGAATCGGAAACCGCTTTTCCAGAGCCTTAACTGCGGATTTAACATCGTCAAACTTTTTGCCTTTCAACAGCTCCGCCGTCTTTTTTACGAAAGAATCTGTTTTATCGCTTGCGATATTCCGCCCCTCTGCCAAATTAAATTCTCCAAACCAAAGAATATCTAACAAGCCGCAGGCAATACCGCTTGCAATTGCAGAAATATAATCTAAATTGTCTGCTTTGCTTGATAACATTTCTATTCAGCTGTTTAAATCATAAATTGTTCTGTCAAAATCAAATTCCTGTGAGCCTATAAAATCCTCATAGGGCACCAGTTCAAATTTTATATTCAAATTTTCTTCGCTCATATGTATATTACCGAACCTTTCTGTGTTATTAAAATTCCTGTAAACCACATTAAATTTTTATTCGAAATATTTCTCCAATGTATACCAACCGCTTTGCTTTAATCAATTATGCATTTTACTCATCTTGATACTCAGCCAGTGCATCGGTATCAATGGCTTTTATTTCAAATGTCTTTCGTGTAGATACACAAAAGTTATATTCGATCATCAGATTTGCAAGCCGCTCACCGTCAACAAGGATTATGTGGTGTGTATTTTGCATAATCCCTTGCTTCCTTTGAAAACTTGACAGCCGTGACAATATCTGTCAAGCTGATTATTTACATTTGACTGCTTCTGCGTTCAACTTCTTTTTTCAGAAGTGAAAGCTTATTTGGGGAAATTTCCAAAGACATAGCTGTCGCCGCATAATACAGCGTGACAAGCTCAATATCTCCAAGCTGCGAAAAATCATCTACGGAATTTATGAGCTCAGTCATATGTTCTTTTTCTTCATCAGACAGCTCCATTTCATCGAACTCATCCGGTAAGCCTTCTTCCATAGAGTAATAAAGCTGATCCTCGGCTTCCTCCAATTCGTCGCAATAATCTGCAAAAACAAGTTCTATGCCTAAATATTCGGCAAGCTTTAAATACATATTGTAAGTTCTTTCGTTCATAACCGTTATTTTTTTCGGTTTGCCTGTATCGAGCATATCTCTAAGAGCTCTTTCTGTAAAATGTTTGGAATAATCATCGTCCGCTCTGAATTGATCGCAGGAGACTGCCTTTCCTTCGCTGTTTAAAATTATGCTTAACAGCGGCAAAAAGGGAGCTTTTCGAAGCTCATAGGAAATATTCTCACCATAAACAGGAGATGGGCAAAGAAATACATCACACATCCAATCTGCTCCGTATTTCTTCGACCTGCGGACTTTTGACGCAAGAACCTCACTAAACTTTACATCTGTTTGATATTCGAACTCCGCAAAATCAGGCAAAACAGTACTGCTCCACTGAAAAGTACCGTCCGGCAGCACCTTCGCCAAAATCACTTCCTGCCCTTCCTCAACTCCGTCATACAAATCGGAAACAGACAAAACCTTGTTCTTAAGCTGTTTTGACAGATCAATACAGGCTCCGAGAGCTTCCTCCAAATATTTTTTATCTGTTTCATCTTTTAAAAACCACGGAACATGGTAAGGCTGCATTTTTTTGAATTTAGGGCAGGAATTTTTACCCCTCAGCCTTATATTATGTGAAGAACAGTATGCTCTGAGACTGCTTTTTTCTGATTCGTGAAGCCCGTCCATATTTTCAAAGGAACAGGAAACACAGTTTTGCGATATCATTTTCTCACGGGTTATCCAAATCGGGTCAAACGGCGAATTATAACAAAGGTTTCTGAGGGTGCCGAGTCCCTCCTCCCCGGGATATACCGCAAGAGCAATATGCTGCCCTAACATTCCCATTATACTGCAGTAGCCTATGGTTCCGTCCGAATGCTCAACAGCTAGCTACAAGCTGAGAATCCGCAAGCTTTTTCCAAAGCTTTGTTTGTTTATATTCAAACGCTTTTTCGTATAATCTGTCCATATAAGATTTTTCGTTTCCGTAAAAATAAGATTTAACATCGTTTATATATTAAAATAGGAGTTCCTTATTAAAATAT
>JAJQBF010000056.1:4864-8457 GCA_021203425.1 Clostridiales bacterium
CTCTTTAATAGCATATGGTGCCAATCTATTATTCATATGTTGATTATTTAACTATTCAATTGCTTATTTAAATCCCTTTTGCCATATAAAATACGAACAACATTTATAACATTTGTTTCTTCTTTCGGCAGATAAAATACTATATAATTATCAACCGATAAAAATCTCAAACCTCGTGAATGCCAAGGTTCATAATCATATAGCTCATATCTCATAGGCATTTCATCAAGACCCCATATTGATTTTAAAATCCTTTGTATTTGTATGGTCGCTGTTTCCGGCACAAGCAAATTATAGGCAATATATTCATACACTGCCTTTAAATCTTCCCGAGACTGTGCTGAAAATTTAAGGAACCGCTGATTAATTAGTTCATCGCATCTTTGCTGCTGATTTTTCCGATTGCGGCGTCACGCATTCTTGACATAGGCTCCGGCTATGCCTGCGAATGCTTTCCTTGCCCTCGAAAAAATCAGCAGCAAATCTGCTTCGGCGAATTAATCATCGTTTCCTTAATATTCCAACTCATACACCATACAACCTCTGCATTTCATTTTCAACCTCATCAATTGAATAAACCCGTCCGTTTTCTATGTCGTCCATCCCTTTTGAAATTTCCACATCAAACTGCTCCTTTGTTAAATTTTCTATTGCCAAAGGAGTTCTGTCAGACAGCTTCATTTCAAAGGGTATTCCTCTTTGAAGAATAACCTGCCTTAAAAACATCCCAGCTGCATTTGACATTGATACACCAAGCTGATTTAATACACTTTCTGCCTGTTCCTTTATTTCCGGCTCAACTCTTGCAAATACATTTGATGTTCTTGCCATAATATCACCATCCTGTAAAAATTTATAATTTATATGTTTATTATAACCTTTCCGAATGCAAAATGCAAGCGTATTACAAGCAGTTTTAAATAATATATATTAGGCATCTATAATTTGACTATTACCGACAACGCTCTTGTAAATCGAGGATAGACCAAATGGGTAATGCCCTGCTCCTTAGCCCTGTCTTTCGATGTGAATTTATATCTTATAGATCCCAGCAGCATATAATTCATTTTCTCCAAGCCGTCGCCCCTGAAAGGTGTTGCCGTTACTCCGTAAACAAATTTTGCATTGACCTCTTGAAACACATCAACTATAGTGTCCGAGGCCGCATGGTGACATTCATCAAGTATTACAAGCCCGTACTCTTTCAGCCTCTTACGATATTCGCCTTTTTTGATAATCGAGCCTGCCATAGCAATATCGATAATTCCTGTAGTAGAATCGTGTGCACCTTGAAGCCTTTCTATTACACTTTTTCGCCGTTTTGTTCTTCCTGTCGGTGTCTCATATTCGGGAGTTTCTTCATTTATAATCAAGAATTTGTTCAGTGCTTCCGCCCACTGCTCCATTAATGCCGATGACTGTAAAATGATCAGCGTGTTTACTTTCTTTTGGGCCATTATATTACAGCAGACAACCGTCTTGCCGAAAGCTGTTGCCGCATTTAAAATTCCACAGTCATATTTAATCAGTGATTCTCCAGCCTCTGCCTGTGACTTCCTGAGCTCACCTTTAAATTCAACATCTATCTCATTACCCTTACAGCGATTGTCCTCAATTTCATATTTTACATTGAATTTATCACATTGGGCAGTCAAATCCTCAAGCAAAGCTCTCGGTATTTTTATATACCCATTCTCGTCCTTGCCCAAATAAATATACCTTGCATTGGCGAAATTTGAAAGCCCCATAACCTGATTTTTAAAATAAACGGGATTCAAAAATGCCGCCATTCTTCTTATTTCATTTTGAATTCTCGGCTTTAAATTTTTTGTGTCAATATAAATTCCGTCTGCAAGAACAATTTTCATTTTTCCATCCACATCTTCCGACATAAAATGATTAACCTTATCCCAGGGCTTTTCGTCATTTTCAAGCTGTCCGGTTTCAAGCGGACTCGATACACCCAATTCTTTGATTTTATTCTCTATAAATTCCTTGGAAAGCTTGTGTTTGCTGAACAAAACCTTCCACTGATTCGGATAAGTATTCCAATTTTCGTCAATAAACGCACTGTTGCCCTCTTTTAAAGCCTGCCCCTGCAAAGGCAAGGCAATCAAGTTTCCCAAACCGCCAACCGGAAGACAATCCTGCATAGGCAGCATTCTGTCATAATACCGAAAAGATTTCAAATTAAAGCTTTCTTCACCTTTTCTAAGCAAAGCATTGCCGAATTTCCTTGCCAATGCCGCTTCTATGGGTTTCTGAAAGAAAATCCATAAATGAGCCCCTTTTCCCGACCTTGATCTTTCCACAAGTGCATCTATGCCGTTTACTCTGCAAATATTTCTGAGAGTGTCAACCTCATCCTTCCACTCATCATCTCTATTTGCAAAATCGCACTTTTCGCCATCCTTTTCGTGATTGTCAAAATCAAAAACGATAAACCGACATGTGTTGTCAGCCAAAAGAGGATATACCCCTATAACATCTGTTCCATTTGGGGCTTTTCCCTGTAGATGAGCAATGATCTGCTGTTTTTCCAATCTTTTATAAGACAGTTTCTCACAATCTTTACACTTAACTTTATTTCCGTTCCTTCTATGGCAGCCGCTTTTCCAAAAATTAACGCACTGCGGAAAGTAACCGACCTCGCCCGTGACCTTTTTAACCACTCTCTTGCTGTAAACATCCATACGTCCCCAAAACATGCTGAAAAACAAGTTTGCGTCCTCCTGTGTTATATCCCTGTGTATAATTCTCGCTCCTTGATTTTCATCATATGGTTCTTTAGACCTCTCAAAGTCGAATTTTTCATAGCTTATACCTGCATCGTCAAGCAAGCCTTTTAAACATCTGTTTTCCTTCTCAAGCTCTTCTATTCTTTTCCGCAGCATTTCTTCCCTGTTCATAAAAGCCCCCATTACTTAAAAAGGCATAAATCCAACCTAATTATGAATCTATGCCTTTTCTTTCACTAAAATTATCAAATTAAAATTTTACAAATCAATTTATGCACTCTTCCCTATCATATATTCCTTGGCTTTTTCCCTCGAAAGATTAAATTTGCTTATAATCTTTTCTTCAATTGCATTGTCATCAATGCCAAACTCACGAAAGTTATCAATCGTTGTCAATATTGATGTTTCTTTTGCAGCCTTTTCAGATGCTTCATTCACAAAATATTCTATAGCATAACACATATCCATCGCCTCCTCATTTTTTGGAACAGTATACTTGAAATTCATAAGCTCACTTAACAAAATGCCTGTTTCAACATCAATAGTCTTATATCTTTCATCGACAATCATTTTGCTCAATTCTTTTGGGTTTCGCATATTCTTAATATACATAAGAGCTTTGCCTAAGTCAGAGCTGAATTTTTCAATTTCTTCGTCTGTCATTTCATCCGGTATTATCAAATTAATTTTGTAATTGCTTACGAACCTAAGAACTGCCTCATCCTGCACACTGAGCATATCATAAAGACATTTCGGACCAAGCCACTCTCCATATCCCCAATATATAACTAACGTCACAACACGTCAATCTAATTTTGAAATAATTTTGTAATTTACAAAAAAGTGAAAATATGT
>JAJQBF010000157.1 GCA_021203425.1 Clostridiales bacterium
ATATGGTATACAGACAGTAGCCTATAGGTAAAACTAATTTAGGTTATTGATGTTCATAGTTTTTTCTGCTTTGCAGTTGTCTGAAAAATTATTATAATAAAAATTCAGAGGCTTGCATACTCGTAAGTATAAATGCCCCTGAATATAAACTATTCTTTTTCAATCTTTTTTATTACGTTTGCACGGCTTTCGTCTGTGTTTATTTCGCAGATGCCGCTGTAGGGGCAGTAGTCACAGCCCTTACGTCCCGAATATATATAGGGCTTTACGGGGAAAACACCCTTTTTAATTTTCTCGCCTGTTTCGGCGGAAATTTTTCTTGCCCTGTCCATAATTTCATTAAAATCGTCTTCTGTTATTATATCACTGTTTTTTTTCTTTCTTTTAGAGGTTTCAATTCCCAAAGCCTCCCTGACTTCACCGGAAAAAATACCTACGGGTTTAAACTTGCTTATTTTTACATTTTCTACAGTTTTTCCGTTTTTGGAAATTTCACTTTCATCAAGTATGGGATCCGAAAATGAAAAATACATCAGTCCGGCGGGGTGATATGTTTTGCTTTCTCCGACAGCCTTTTGTTTTTCTTCGGTGTATGCCGATAAATACAGAAGGAGCTGGAGTTTTAAGCCGTTATATATTTCGGTCATATCCAGAGTTTGAGTTGAAGACTTATAATCGGTTATTTGAACATATACATTGTCCCCTTCTTCATATATATCAACTCTGTCGATTTTTCCCGTAAGATTTATGTCTTCGGCTATTTTTACAGGGGGCAGACTGTCTTCACTTCTGCTGCCGAAGGAAACTTCAAATTCGGCAGGAACAAACTTTCCCTCCTTAAGACAGCTCAAACCGACAAAAACAGAGGTGTCTGCAGTTTTTTCAATTCTTTTTACCGAATATTTAAGCAGCGGCAGCTCCTCCGGTATTTTCCCTTCTTCCGCAATATTAACTAAATTCTCGGCAAGAACTTCAGGCATAAGCTCATTTATGCGCCGGTTTATTTCGTCTGCTGTCATATCATAAATGTTTTCCGTTTCTTTGAAAAACTTTTCCATTATGCTGTGAAGTATGTTTCCTTTATCTACGACGTTTATTTCAAAGATTTTTTCCTCCTGCAAGCCTAAAATATATCTTAAATAATAGGAAAACGGACATTTAACATATTTATCCAGCTTGGAACTGCTTAAGGTAAGGGTTTCTCCGTTCAAAGCAGCTATAATTTCGGAAGAAATATTATCGGAAGGTGTAAATATTTCTTTGTTTTGAGGTGAAACAGCCTCTTCCGAATATATTTCGGGTTTGATTTTAAACATTTTTATAAGCTTATCAGCAATTTCCGATTTTTCAAGCTTATCTCCGGTGTTGGTTCCCACAGACCAGCTTATATAAAGCCGCTTTGAAGGCTTTGTTATAATCTGATATATTTTTAAATATTCAAGAGAAAGCTGTTCTTTTGTATCCGCCGCAATCTCCATACCGTTTGATTTCATTAAGGCTCTTTCTCTGTCGCTTATAAGTCCCGTATCTTCAAATTTTTTAGGCAGCTTTTCCTTGTTTGCGCCTATTATAAAAAGAATTTTAAGCTCCGGCAGACGGCTCCTTTCTACATCTCCTATCAAAATTATATCCTGATAAAGGGGAATTGTAGCGGCGGTTTTCTTTTCGAAACCGCTTGAAATTATATTTCCGTATTCCTCGAGGGTTACCTCGCTGTCTCCTAAAAATTCATCGGCTTTATTGAAGGTATCAACAGCCTGTTCCCAAAACTGTTTATACTTTGAAACAGTAACCTCATCGACCGTTTTATTTATAATTCTGAGATAAATTTTTTCAAAGCTGCTGAGCCTGACAGCCTCAAAAAGCGCTTTGTTAAGCTCCGAAAGCGGATAAGCCTTTTTCGGCGAAAATTTTCTGAGAGGTGAAACCATATCAACAAAATTTTTTCTTATTGTCTCAAAATAAGGAATGTTTTTAATTTCCGTTTCCCACTTATAGTCTGTTATTCCGTATTCAAGTGCATATTTTTCAAGACTGTCAACCTTGTAAGGTTCTATTGAAGTAAAACCTGTTTTTAAAAAGGTAAAAACGTCTTGTGTTTTATAAGTATAGGCGGCAATATTTATAAGAGAAAGTATAAATCTTGACAAAGGGTGTGAAATAAGGGGCGCCCTGCTGTCGGAAAAATCGGGAATATCTCTGTTTTTAAGCTCCGCCTTTAAAATAGGTGCATATGAGGGGTCGCAGAGTATAATTCCTATATCCTTATAGCGGATACCCTCCTTTACAAGACGGCATATTTCACGGCAGACAACAGACACCTCGGCTTTTTTATTTACAGCCGAAACAGCCATTACTTCCTCGGTTTCTCCGTAAATAGGCACATTAAATTCAAAAAAATTCTTTTCGAGAAAGTCAAGGGCAGGAAGAAGTTTTTCTTTGCTTTCCGTTATTATATTTTTTATATTTCCTTCAACAGGATAAAGCTCCTTATAAATTCCGCAAAGCTTTACGTAAGCGTTTTTTGTTTCATAAAACGGGTCGCTTAAGGCATCACCGGAAAATTTGTCAACAGGCTTTTCCAAACAAAGAGTTATGGTCACATTATCCGCATAGGCAAAAATTTCTGAAATTACGGCATATTCCTGTGCGGTAAAGCTGTTAAAGCCGTCAATAAAAACAACACAGTTTTCAAAAAGGGTTGTTTCCTTTATTTTAGCCGCCGTAAAATCTAAAATTCCGTCTGAAGAAATATATTTTTCAGAGGTAAAGCTGTCATAAGCCGAGTATATTTCAGCAATTTCACTTATTTTTTTTATGAAGTCGGCATTTTCGGGAGTTTCCTCTATTTTCTTAATATTTTCCCTTAACATATCGGGGGTAAGGCGAAAACGGTAAAACTCTCCTATTATGCTCTCCAAACTGTCCAAAAAGCCGGGTTTACCCTGTGAGCGGCTGAAAAACCGGGGCTTAAGCTCTTCCAAAAGCCTGCGAAGAATCATATTTTTGCCTTCGTCGTCTAAAAATTCTTTATTCGGCTTTCCCACTTGGGCAGTAATATGAAAATAAAGCCGCCTGAAACTTACAACGTCAATATTCAAAAGAGATTTCCTTCGTCTTGCAAGAATTCGCTCAGACTCCAGTGTAAACTGCTCCGGCACAATATAAACAGCCTTTTTCGTCTTGGGCAGCTTAAGCATCTCATTTACACAATATTCTGTTTTTGATTTTCCGCTTTTTCCCAAAACAAATTTAAATTCCATATTTTCTCCTTATATTTCGATTACTTCGGCTTCGCTTACAGCTTTTGCTATAGTTTCCTCTAAATTGGGGATAGTCTTTTCTTTTTTCTCTATTATGTGACGTTTGGGCCTTATTTCAGGGTGTTTTGCAACGAAAATAGTACAGCAGTCTTCATAAGGGCGGATTGATATTTCAAATGTACCTATTTTTCTTGCAAGATCTATTATTTCCTGCTTATCATAGGTACATAAGGGGCGCAGAACGGGATAATCGGGGGCGGCTGTGTTTATGGCATTTATTGCCTGCATAGTCTGACTTGCCACCTGACCTATTGAATCGCCGCATACAAGGGCATCTGAGCCGTTTTTATCCGCTATAAGAGAGGCTGCTTTAAGCATAGCCCTCTTTAAAAATATTGTCATTCTTCCCTGTGGAACATTGTCATAAATTAAAAGCTGTGTTTCCGTAAAAGGAACAACATAAAGTTTCATTCTTCCGCAATACTTTGAAACACATTTACACAGGTCTACAACCTTTTCCTTTGCTCTTTCGGAAGTGTAAGGGGGTGAATGAAAGTAAACTGCCTCTATAGCCGCTCCTCTTTTTGCCGTAAGCCATGCGGCAACGGGGCTGTCTATACCGCCGGACATTAAGACAATGGCTTTTCCGCTTTCTCCTACGGGAAGTCCGCCGTATCCGTTTATAACCTTTGAATATATATATGCTTTATTTCTGAGTTCAACCCTTAAAGAAACCTCGGGATTATGAACGTCTACGGTTACCGTACCCATAGATTCAAATATATAACCCCCGACCTCGGCGGATATTTCCTGCGAATTAAGGGGATATTCCTTATTTGAACGTCTTGCTGTAACCTTAAAGCTGTAGCCGCCTTCTTTAGGATAGTGTTCCAGCATATAAGCAAGGGCTGCCTTTTGAAGGCTTTCAAGAGACTGGTCTTCCACCATTATCCCGGGGCATACTCCCAAAACACCGAAAATATTTACCACAGCCGGTATAACCTTTTCATAATCCATTTCTTCGTCAAGAGAACGTACAAGAAATCTGCCCTGTTCCTTTATAACACTGTATCTGCCCAATTTTGAAAGGTTTCTTTCTATTATGGCAATAAGCTTGTTTTCTATTATCCAGCGGTTTTTGCCCCTTATGGCAATTTCGCCGTATTTCACTAAAAGAATTTTTTCCATAAATTATTCTCCTTAACCGTTAAGAAAGCGGTGAGCAGAGCGCCCGCCGCTTTCTCTATTATATAGTTACATTATTTTTTTATCAGAACGGTTCTATAAGACCTCCGTTGGGAAGAGAGTAGGAATCTCCGTTAAGCCAGTCATTTTCGTCAAGATTTGGATCATAGTAAATGCGGTGACCCTTATCAGCTATATTTGAGAAACCGTAGTCATCGTGATTATATATATAACCCACATAACAGTCTCCCGTAAGTTCGAGTTTATCGTCATCGGTTGAAAGTATTATATTTACCACACCTGAATTATTTGTGTTAAGAGCTGTTTTAAGAACAGAACCGTTTTTAAGAACAATATTTACAGATGCATTTGAACCGGCTAAAATAGTGCCCTCTGCGTCCTGATTATCAAAGGTTACGTTTGTGACTCCGCCCTTTGCTCCGGCGTTTACGGTTTTGTCAAGTCTGCTTCTCAAAAGAGTGCCTGCGGATTCAAATGTACAACCGGTAATATAAATATCCGAGTTTACGTTTACAACATCGATTATGGGCTGATCTGTTGATGTGGAAACAAGCTCACAGTCTGTTATGTTTGTTGTGTTCTTTGTGCTGCTGTCTGATGCGTTCTTTGTCGTATCGGTTATTTCAATGAATGCTCCGGCTGTTAAAAACTCTGTATCATCAATGGTAAGTGTTGTACTTCCTATACTCTGAAGACCTACGGAAGAAGATGAACTGAGTTTAGAACCGCTTATTGTAAGATTTCCCGATGTTGTAAGAGCCTGAACATCTTCTCCTGTTGCGCTGATTTCAGTGTCTTTTATTGTATATGCTCCGTCTGCGCCGTTAAGGCTTACAGCCGGAACTCCCGTTCCGTTTACTCTTACGGCTGTGTTTATAACGCTTAAAACAGAATTGTCGACAGTGAGTATTCCCGCCGAGTTATCTCCTATTGTAACGATATCGCAGCCGTCAAGTATAATTGTATTTCCTCCGCCGAAAATACTTACACCGTTTGAATACATGCCGTAGGTTTTGATTTCGGAGGAAGTTGCATAAAGGCTTGAATTGTTGCTTACCATTATAGCAGAGTTAACACCGGAAGTACCTGTATTAACCGAGCTTGCGGAATCACCGGATTTTGCTACGGAAACATTCTCCATATTAAGACTTCCGCCGTTTGTAATTATTATTCCCGATTTTCCCTTATCGGTAACAGTAACATCTTCTTTTTTAAGAACAGCCTCTGTTCCGTCAACAAGATAGTTTGTGTCAACGGAAGTTATAATTGTATATTTTGAATCGGCCGAATCTACGTCTACATTGATATTTCCGTCGACCACAAGGCCGTTGTTTGTTATTTCCGCCTCTTCTTCAACATCTCCGGCTTTGTAAAAAATAATTGCCATTTCGGCTCTTGTCATTGTACTCTTGGGAAGAATAAGCCCATCAGAGCCGCTTACTATGCCGAGAGACACAAGTGTTCCCACGGCTTCTTTTTTATCACTGTCTACATCTCCTGCGTCGGAAAATTTCGAAAGATCGGAGGATTTGTTTGTGTCATTTACGGCTCCGTTTTCTTCAAGACATTTATACAAAAAATCAAAAGCATCTTGCCTTGTTATTGCGTCAGTGGGGTTAAAAAGCTCAGAAGGGTCAGCCATTCCGACGTTTGCAGCCCAAATATAGGCTTCGTCATAATAAATTCCTCTTTCAATGTCTTCCGCAAGCTTTACAATATAACTGCCTTCCTCGCCGAATTGCTTGTAAAGCATAACCAAAAAGTCACACCTTTTTATTGTGTCGGCAGGGCGGAAATATCCGTCGTCATATCCGCTTATAACTCCCTCTTCATAAAGGGCGTCTATAGCTGCCTGTGCCCAGTCATATTTAGACGTTACATCTTTAAAATATTCTGAGGCACCGAAAGTACTTACCTGAGCTGCCATTACAGCAACCAGAGAAATTGAAAAAATTTTTGTTAAATTTTTCTTCATACTGCGTCTCTCCTTTTCCTTTCGAAAAATCACCGCTTTCTTATAAGCTCACCCGGCTTACAGCGGTTATTTTTCTTTATTAATCTTTTACTTTAAAATGTGAACCTCGTTTAATATTGCCAAAATTCTGGTTTCGTCTTTTATAATTGCGCCTATAACTTCTGCTTCAATATGAAATCTTACGTGACTTCCGTCTGCCGCCATAACTGTCAGATTTCCGCTTATTGTTCTGTCGCCCCGTTTATAACTTCTTATCATAGCCTCAAGCTCCTTGCGGCTGTGAGGGCTTAAAAGCCTTTCTCTTACACTTTGTTTGAAACAATCCTGAGCCTGAATAACATAGCCGAGCCGTTCCTTCAGGTTTTCCGACACAAAAAGCTCTCTGTCTTTAATGTTAAGCTCAAAAACATAATATGAAGATGCTCTTGAAAGAAGATCTAGCCGTTTGGATAAAAAGTCGTTTTTTTTCTGAAGTTCGGCAATTTCGTTTATGGGCATAATAAGGGAAATAATCTGCTCATTTTTCAAGTCTTTTGTCATTTCGTCGGAATACCACATTATTTTTTTATCCCGACCTACAATTCTGAAGGAAATTTTTCTGCGGCTGTCGGTTGAATTATAAAAATCCTCAAAATCTCTGAAAACACGGATTCTGTCTTCACTGTAAATAATATATTCCAGTCTGTTTTTAAAGAGATTTTCAAACTCTGTTATGGTATAGCCGAAGTCGTTGTCAAGAGCACTTGAACTGTAGGAAACCGTACCCGGTCTTTTATAGCTGTGATGCATATAGGAAACCTTAAGAATTTTGCTTGCCTCCGAAAATCTTCTCATTTTCTCCAACACATTTAAATTTGCCTTTTTAAAGTAGCTGAGTGAAAATATTATTATCGCCGCCAAAATTACCATAAAAATCAAAAAGGCAAAAACTATAAGATAAAAATATTCCAATATAACGGAATTATAGCCTGCGTCGGTTATTATGGAAATGAGAACATAATCGTTTACAGATAAAGGCATTGTTTGAATTCTTGCTCCGCTGCCGTTTATGTTTTCTTTTAAAAGAACAGGTCTGCTGAGAGCCGCCGCCTCATTGTAGCGCTGTATATTTTCCCTTGAAAGAATGTTGACTATGTTGTAGCTGGATTCTACAAGGTCTCCGCTTTCGGCTAAAATTGCTCCCTCGCAGCTTATGAGAGCAAGGCTTATGTAGTCGGAGGTAAAGAAAGTGTCGGTAAAGTCTGATATTGTGTCTGTAAGACATACTCCGCCTGCAACGACATTGCCTCTGTAAACAGGAACACCGTAGAGGAAGTAGCTTTCTCCGCCGTATTCAAACTTTTCACACTGTACAACTCCGCCGCTTAAAACATCATTAAAACACTCGATTCCCTGTACGTCATATTCATTGTTTTCTGTACTGTATAAAACCCCCTCCCGGCTTAAAATCCCCAGCATATAACAGTCAATATCGTTTTTTACTTCTTTGAGGCGGCTTAAGCTGTAGCTTAAGTTGTCTTCTTCCACGAAGTAAGATACGGCGGAAAGAGTCTTTATATTGCCCTCTATATGTTCTTCCGCATCATAAGCAGCTCTCTCGCTTTCTCTTAACAGTTCATTTAAAATTCTTCTGTTAATAACGCCTCCGCAGATAAAAAAGAAGGCGGTACACACGGCAATCATAAAAATCGCCGCACCGAGAGAAATCAGCAAATATTTTTTATATATGCTTTTATAGTTTTTATTTCCGCTGAATAATTTCATAATACAAATCCCCCGATTAACATTTCACACAAGGAAAACCCCTTTATATTATAACAAATTAAAAACATAATTTCAATATATTTTGTATAATTTCACACGTGAATCTAATTTTGTAATAAATC
>JAJQBF010000118.1 GCA_021203425.1 Clostridiales bacterium
GGTGTTGTGTTTCAGTTATATTACATTTTTGAAAAAATTTCATGCGTTTGTCCTGTTTGTGATATAGTTGACGAAAAAAGGGATATAATTTTAAACGCCTATAAATATATTTGGGCGCACCCGGAAGCGGGCTATAAGGAGTGGAAAACAAGCGAATATCTTGAAAGAGAATTTGAAAAACTGGGTTACACCGTTTACACCACAAGAGGTATTCCCGGCTTTATTGCAGACCTTGACACAGGAAGAGAGGGACCCAAGGCTGCCGTTGTGGGGGAGCTTGACGCCCTTTTCTGCCCAAACCACCCGGAAGCAAACAAGGAAACAGGGGCGGTTCATGCCTGCGGTCACTGCATACAGACTTCGGTTATGCTGGGGGCGGCGGCTGTTCTTAAGGAAGAGGCTGTTTTAGGCAGGCTTTCAGGCTCTGTTCGTTTTGTTGCCGTTCCCGCCGAGGAAACAATCGACCTTGAATACAGAGGGGAGCTTATCAAAAACGGCATTATAAAATATGTTGCCGGAAAGATTGAGTTTTTGTATCGGGGAATGTTTGACGATGTGGATATGGCGATTATGTTCCATGTCGATTCATCTCCCGATAAGCTTTTTAAAATTATAGACGGCTGCGACGGCTGTATTACAAAGCATATTGAATATGAAGGCTTAGCAGCTCACGCAGGCGGAGCACCCGAAAAGGGCATAAATGCACTTTATGCGGCGACACTGGGAATAAACGGCTGCAACGCTTTAAGGGAAACCTTTAAAGAAAGAGACTATGTAAGATATCACCCCATTATAACAAGCGGAGGTCAGGCGGCAAACGTAATTCCAGACCTTGTTAAAATGGACACCTACGTAAGGGCGGCAACAATGAGGAAGATGCTTGAAACAAATGTGAAAATAAACAGGGTTCTGGCTGCCTCCGCCGCCGCAATGGGTGCAAGGGTAAATATAAAGGATAAACACGGAAATCTGCCCTTTCATTCCGACAGAATTATGAACAGGCTTTGCATCGACATAATGGAGGACATTTTCGGTGAGGACGTAATAGAATATCTGGGCTGGGACACTCAAAGCAGCGACATAGGGGATTTGTCAACGGTTATTCCCGTTATTCAGCCCTTGTGCTGCGGCGCTGTGGGAAATCAGCACGGAGAGGACTATTATATAGAAGATAAAGAAAAATGCCTTATAAATCCTACGAAGGTTGTGTCTGTTCTTGTTTATGAGCTTTTAAAAGACGGCGGTATTATGGCAAACAGAGTTAAAGAAAGCTATAAGCCCCTTTACGATTCCAAAGAGGACTATTTTAAAACAATAGACGCTATAGAATTCGGAAAGGAGCTTGTGCATTATAACGAAGACGGTTCCATTACACTTGACTTTCATAATCCGGCTCTTCATTAAAATTTCAAAAGCTGCTTTATATAAAAAGCCGTTTGAATTATGTACAGGCTGTCTGTAGACTTAAGGTCAAAATTTATAATTTGCTTTATCTGCTGAAGTCTGTAAAGCATTGTATTTCGGTGTATGAATAATTTGGCGGCGGTTTGAGATATATTTTGATTGTTTTTAATATATTCGAAAAGTGTTTCCGAAAGAAAGGAATCATTTTGACTGTCGTAATCGTCTAAGGGCTTAAGTACGGCTGCATATATATCCGTAAGGCTTTCTACAGTTAAATTCGAAGAATACATGTGATATATCATACCCTTTTCATAGGAAAACAGAATATCCTCGGGGTGAAGTTTTTTTCCCAGCTCCAAGGCACGAAGACCTTCCGTATAGCTTTTTGAAATTGTGGAAGAACCCTTTCGACAGCAGCCCATACCGGCGAAACAGCTTATACTCTTTCGGTTAAGGCTGTTTAAAATATCACTTATAAGGATATAAACTTCTGAGGTTCTTTTTCCCGAAGGGATTTTTTCCAAAAATAAGGCAAGGACGAAATTGTTGTCATATATGCAGTAAGTAAAATCCATATCCGTTCCGGAAATTTCTTCCTGAACTGCACTTAGAATTTTTCTCGCCGTAATTCTCTGCTTGGCTACGGAAAGCTCCGCATAGCTTTCGGGCTTTATAACGGCAAAAATTCTGGGGCTTGAAAAGTCAAAACCATATTGCCGGCAGAGAGATTCTATTTCACTTTCGGTTTTAATACTTCCGGAAAGGAGATTATTGAAAAAAGAGGTTCTTCCGCTTTGCTGAGTGTCATATATTATTTTGTCGTTTATCATTGATATGTATATAAGAGAATTTATGTTGGATATAAGAGAATATTCAAAGGCGGAAAAAGACCTGTTTTCTTCAAGGCAGACAAGGTAACCCAAAAGCTCGTGTCTGTTTATAACCGGAAATATTACAAAGTTATATTCATTCCCCGAATATTTAACGCTGTGTTTTATAACAGGCAGAATTTCGGTATTTTCCGAAGGGATTATTCGGCGAATATCCTTTTCCGGCAGGATAATATTACTGTTTTTACAGTAAGGGAAGGGAAAAACCGTTTCCGAGTCTTTTGAAATATAATATTCAATAAGCTCAAAATTTACTCCGCAGAGGAAAACAGGAGCGCCTATTTCGTCGGATATACTTTTAAGCAGAGAAAGAGTTGAGTGGCGCTTAAGAGAGGCTTCAGTTATTTTACGGTAAAAGTTCATCATACGAATACTTTCGCTCATTTCACTTTGAAATATCTGTCTGTAAACAATGTTTACAATTTGTTCCATAGTGCTTGAAAAGGGAATTGAAAATATGGTGAAACCCAAATTATTTGCCTGCTTAAGCATTTCGTCGGGAAGAGAGTCCATATAGCGGTTCATTTTTATGCCTAAGCTGCTGCAGCCCTGATTATATAAATCCTGCACAATGGTTTTATATATATTTGTGCTTGAGAATATATAGCCTGTAGAAAGAATAAGCTCGACCTGTTTAAGCCATGGAACAGTGTCCGGGTTATCCATTATATTTATACCGGTTATACGCCTGTCGATTCCCCGATCTCCGGCAAGGCATGAAAAGCCCGTCATACTTGGGTTTTGCTCCAAAAGCCAGCGGATTGTAATATCCATAATCATTCCTCCCTATGCATAATTTTATAATAATTATACATTAAAAGGGAGAATGTCTTCAATAGAAAATGTACACAAATTTTAATTGTGCAGACTGCACAGCGTAAGCAAACTTTTATAAACAAAAAAGGAGTGTTTAAAATGGGCTATCCAAATGATTTATTATCAACAAGAGCAGTTGTAAAGCCTGGCTTGTGGGCGGTTATTCCCAAAGACGGTTTGGTAAACAATGTTATCCCCGGAATTGAAAAATGCAGAATAAGCATTGTTGCCTCGCCCAAAATGGGAGCGAGTTTCGTTCAGTATGTTGTTCACGCCGAAAACGGAGAAAGAACAACAAAAATATGGGCAAACGAGAAAAATATCGAAAGTTTTATTTACGTTATTAAGGGCAGACTGACCGTTACAGCCGGAGATGAAGTAAAGGTTCTTAAAGACGGCGGCTATGTTTATGCCCCTGCCGGAGAGGGGCTTGAATTTATAAGCGACGGAAAGGCCGATTTTCTTATGTATAAACAGGTTTTTATTCCCACTGAGGGAAAAAGCCCTTACAGAGTTTGGGGCAATGTGAATGAAATAGAATTCAGAATTTATGACGATATGGAAAATGTGTTCATAAAGGATCTTCTGCCTGTTGATACTGCCTTTGATATGAATATGCACATTCTTTCATTTGAACCGGGCGGCTGTCACCCCATTGTAGAAACCCACGTTCAGGAACACGGCGCCTATATTTTAAGCGGCGAGGGAATGTATTATATGGACGACAGATGGCTGGGAATCAAAAAAGACGATTTTATGTGGTCCGGTCCTTATGTTCCCCAGCGTGCTTACGGTGTAGGAAGAGAGCCTTTTGCCTATATTTATTCAAAGGACTGTAACAGAGACGTTATATTATAGCAAAGGCGGCGAAAATATGATTCAGAGTGCAAACAAAGACAATATAGAAAGAATTTTAAGAAACATAGACAGGTTTCAGACAGGTGTAGGCGAGGGGACTACAAGAGTTCTCTTTACTGAGCCTGAACTTGCCGCAAGGGAATATGTTAAAAACGAAATGAAAGCCTTGGGTCTTGAAGTAAAGGAAGACGCTATAGGAAATATTTTCGGAACGCTTAAGGGCAGCGACCCGAGCCTCTCCCCCGTTTGGACAGGCTCCCACATTGACACTGTTTTAAATGCGGGAATGTTTGACGGTATGGCAGGAGTTGTCTGTGGACTTGAGGCTGTCAGACTTATAATAGTAAACGGGATAAAGCCCAAAAGAGATATAAGTGTAATTGTCTATACCTCTGAGGAGCCTACCCGTTTCGGTCTTTCCTGTATAGGCAGCCGAGCCTTAGCCGGAGTTTTAAGTCTTGAAGACACAAAGGAGCTTGTAGATAAAGACGGAAAAAATCTTTATACTCTTTTAGATGAATTAGGCTATAAACACGATGAATTTTGTGATATAATGAAACAAAAGGGGGACGTTTACGCCTCCGTCGAACTTCATATAGAGCAAAATGATGTGCTTGAAAAGGAAAATATCCCCATAGGGATTGTGAAGGGAATATGTGCCCCTACTAATTTCAGCGTAACCGTAAAGGGGGTTCAGGGGCACGCCGGCGGTTCGCCTATGAGCGAAAGAAAAGATGCCTTTATGGCGGCTGCGGAGCTTGCCCTTGTTTTGGAAGACGCAGCGAAGAAATCCGAAAGCGAATATATAACGGCAACGGTAGGAAAGGTAGATGTTTTTCCCAATGCCGTAAATGTTATATCCGGCGATACACATATGTCAATAGATATACGCTCTATAGATATGGCGGCAAAAGACGTTATTATTGAAACCCTTAAATATGAAACAGGCAGAATCGAAAAAGCCAAAGGGGTTGAAATAAACTTACATTTGGAAAACCACGACCGACCTTTAAAATGTGATGAAAAAATAATTAATCTTGAAAAAGATGTCTGCCGCTGTCTTAACACCGATTATAAAGAAATGATAAGCGGTCTTATCATGACAGTCTTTTTGTAGGGCGCTTTGCCCCTGCCTCTATGATTTTCGTACCCAGCAAAAAGGGCATAAGCCACAGTAAAGACGAATGGACAGATTTCAGCCAGTTAGCCGTAGGAACAGATGTTCTTGCGGAAACCTTATTTGAACTTTCAAACCAATCATAAACAATAAAATATAAGAAAGGAAGTATTACAATGAAAATTGCGGTTTTGGAACCCTTGGGAATACCCTATGAAACACTTGACGAAAAGGTAAAAACAGCTGTAGGTGATATGGCGGAGGTTATCTGCTATAAAGACAGAAAGGAAGATGTTGAAACCCTTATTGAAAGAAGTAAGGACGCCGACATAGTTGTTCTTTCAAACTTTAAATATCCCAAAGCGGTTATGGAGAACTGCCCCAAGCTTAAATATATCTGTGTTGCCTTTACGGGCTATGACCATGTTGATATGGATTATTGCCGTGAAAGGGGAATACAGGTGTCAAACTGTGCCGGTTATTCAACTTCGGCAGTGGCAGACCTTGTTTTCGGCTTTGTTATCGACCTTTACAGAAATATAATTGCCTGCAATGATGTTGTGAGAAAAGGCGGAACAAAGGACGGGCTTGTAGGTCCTGAGCTTGAAGGAAAGAAATTCGGTATTATAGGGGCAGGCGCCATAGGTCTTAGAGTTGCCGGTATAGCAAAGGCTTTCGGCTGCGAGGTTTATGCTTATTCAAGAACAAAGAAAGATATTGAGGGTGTAACTTTTACTGACCTTGACACTCTTATGAGCAGCTGTGATATAATCTCCCTTCACGTTCCTCAAAACAAGGAAACAATAGGCATGATTAATGCAGAAAAAATTGCCCTTATGAAGAAGACGGCAGTGTTTATAAACACAGCCAGAGGTCCTATTGTCGACAGCAAGGCTTTGGCAGACGCTTTAAACGAAGGCAGAATAGCCGGTGCCGCCGTTGACGTTTTTGAAACTGAGCCGCCAATTGATCCGAACCACCCCTTGCTTACAGCTAAAAACTGTATAGCCACACCCCACGTTGCCTTTGCCTCTGTTCAGGCTATGTATAAAAGAGCAGATATAGTCTGTGAAAACCTAAGCGCATATCTTAAGGGGACACCTATAAATTTAGTGTAAAAGCGATAAGAATCGGAAAGACGTTCGACACCGTAAAATATGAAAACAAATAAAAGTACCCGATGTATTGAGTTTTCCGCAATACATCGGGTATAATGTTTAAAGCAGTTCGAGAATTTGGTCTTTCGGCATTGCCCCCACAGCTTTATTTGCCACCTTTCCGTCTTTAACAACCATAAGTGTGGGAATGCTCATAATCTTAAATTCGGAGGCAAGCTCCGGCTGTTCGTCTACGTTTATTTTGCCGACTTTAATGTCTGATCTTTCAGCGGCGATTTCCTCCAAAACAGGTCCCACCATACGGCAAGGACCGCACCAACTTGCCCAAAAATCCAAAATTACGGGCTTATCAGATTCCAAAACTTCAGTTTTAAAATTATTTTTATCTATCACTGTTGTTTTCATATACATTCCTCCTTTTATGTTTTATGATATTAGTTTTTCAGCCTGGTTCTGAGATTGTTGTCACAGAATTTTCAAAACTGTAATTTATGTTTACTATAAAAGCGTTGTCGATAGATAGACAGGTGGGCAAACAGAGTTTGCACAGCTGACTGTATATCAGACAACCTCCCCGGTATGAGCAGCGTAGGACGATAGTCCGGAGCAGCGAGTACCGGACCGATTGTGGAAGTGTGTCAAGCACGCAGCAATCGGGGCTTTTATAGTATGGTGGTATGCGGCACATATGGAAGTTTACTTTAAATGAGAACTGTTATTCAGCTGAATTGCCTCATACATTCTTTTTAAACCTGTTTCAATAACAGCCCTCGGCATAGCAAGATTCAGGCGGATATAGCCTTTTGCATTGCCTACAAAGAGTTCGTCACCGCCTTCAAGCAAAACACCGGCTTTATTTGCAAAAAATGACGGAAGATCGTCAACATCAGGAAGTACGGCGGATAAATCAACCCACGCAAGATAAGTCGCCTCGGATATGTTCATAACGGCTTTCGGTATGTATTTTGTCAGATAGTCTTTTACAAATTCAAAATTATCGTCAAGATAAACCTTAAGCGCCTTATGCCAGTTACTGCCTTTGTCATAGGCGGCTTTTGCCGCTGTCAGAGAAATAGTATTTAACATTCCCGCCATTTTATCTCTGTCTTTGAAAAGCTGTCTTGTTTCTTTATCTCTGATTAAGACATTCGAAAAAGCCAGTCCGGCAAAGTTAAGTGTCTTAGTCGGTGCTATACAGGTAATAAGCTTTGGATAATCCGGCATAATTTTTGCCATAGGTGTGTGAGTATAACAGCAGCGAGTTAAATCACAATGAATTTCGTCGGAGATTATCCAAAGATTATATTTTTGAACAATTTCTGCAATACGGCTTAACTCATCTTCCGTCCAAACACGTCCCGCAGGGTTATGTGGATTGCACCAAATTACAACTTTACACTTGGGCTCGGCGCATTTTGCCTCAAAATCTTCATAATCAAGGAAAAACTCGCCCTTTGAGTTTTTTAAAAGCGGTGACAGCAGAACTTCTATATTTGAATATTCGGCGGCATGGAGAAAATATCCGTAGGCAGGGGTGTTAATCAATATTTTTTCGTCCGGTGTGCAAAGACTTTCCACAAGCTGATACAGTGCCGGAATGATGCCGGGAGAAAAACACAATTCTTCCTGTTTTGGTTTCCAATTATAGTGGTCTGTACACCATTTGCTGAAAGAATTAAAATATCCGTCATCATAAACACCCGTATAGCCGAAAATTCCGCGGTCAACCCGTTTGTGCAGCTCCTCCGTAATTTCAGGAGCTACGGCAAATTCCATATCCGCCACCCACATACGGATAAATTCTTCATCTTTATAAGGAAATACCTTTTCCGGTCCGGCGTGGAATATATATCCTCTGAAACCGTCTGTATTTAATGCATTTGTGTTTCTTCTGTCTATAATTTCATCAAAATTATACACCTGCTTCGCCTCCCGTTATTACTTTTTAATATCTTTATCCGATTTGTTTTGCAGTAATTATATCATAGAAAAATATAAATGTAAATAATTATATAAAATTAAGCTTTAACTTCTTATCAGCAATTTCTTTTAACACCTTCTTTCAATTTATAAAATATTTTTCAATACTTGACAC
>JAJQBF010000216.1 GCA_021203425.1 Clostridiales bacterium
AAAGATTATAAAAAAACTCAAGTATCACCCTTTTCGGCAAATAAGTTTCTTCGGATATTTCTTCACTGTATTCATCTGCAATGCACCGCATATCAGACAAATCGCTGAGCAAGGCCCCTTCGGGAAATATAAGCCGAATATTATATTTATCAGTATATAATCTTACGGCAGTATCGGCATATAAGTTATAATCAGTGTTATATCTTGACATAATCATAGAGCCGAAATTCAAATATACCATATCACGCCTGTAATTATATAAAGCAGTGTTTATAAAATTGGCCACAGGGGATTCTGAATTTGTGAAGGAATTAAAGCACATTACCCTGAAACCTAATTTCTTTGAAAACAGCTTATATATTTCCAAAAGCAGCAAAGGAGGAATATCTCTGGGCAGAACGTAATTTCCGTTATACAGCATAATATCCGGCTGTTTAAAATAAATCAGGTCGTCTGTCAATGTGTCTAAGTCCAAATCCTTAATGGTTATTTCGGGAATATTGCCTCGGCCGTTTTTTAAAGCGACTAAAGTTAAATATTCTATATACATAGGAGATGAACAGAGCTTGTTTTCAAACTCGGAAAAATTCTCGTAAAGAGAATTATTGCCTTTATTATCTCCGCCGGGTATATTGACCCTGCTTAAATAAAACATTTCCAAATTTGCCGAATTTCCCGTAAAGCTGTCGTTTATGTCTGCCGAAATTCTGTAAAAGACATATTCCAAACTATCGCCTTGATTGAAATTAAAGATATCACTGTCATCGGATTTCCCGTTTTCGTTATATACAAGCTCTGAGCTCAGCATATAGCCGTCACGCCATTCAGGCGGATTTAAAAAGAAGTCGGTTTTTATGTCTATGCTCTTTTTTAAAAATATCGACTGACCGAAGCATTTTGTAACCAAAATATCCGTTGTTTCATTCATAATAAAATTTTTCATAAAATCACATCCCTGTTAATACACAACCTCAAGCCAGTCGAAGTTTGCTTCATATACACTCAGATTTAAAACAGAATCTCTGCTCTCTTTTATATCGACGTTTTTCGCTATGTCTAAAATTCCGTCATTATATTTTGCTTTTAATATATAGCCCTGCGTGTCCGGCGGAAAATCGGGCTTTACGGTTATTTTCACCTTCATACTCAATAACAGGTTTTCGGTATATCTCAGCAGCACATCTCCCGTATACATTCTGCCTAAAATTGTATCGGAAAACATATCCGGTTCATATAAAAACAGGTTGTTTATTTTGGAGAACACCAAAAAAATCACTTATTGTATGTCTGCTGTTTAAAGGCTCCTTTATCGATATGGATTTTAAAGCAAGGTTTTTGTCTTCGTCAATAAACATTTCCAAAAGCAGCTCACCGTCGGCGCTGCCTGAGGAAAGGCTTTCTGTTTTCTGAGAATAGAATATATCAACATTCTTGTTTCCGTAGGCCTTTGCAGCTCTGAAATAATCTGCGGAAAAATTGTTTCCCGTCAGCTTCTCCGAAAACAAAAGGAGCTTATCTTCCATTGAAACGGAATCGGTTTTGCCGTTTGACACGCAGTTTAAATATTTTTTAAAATTTGTCATTTCACGATTTATATTTAATTCGGTTGTACTGTGAATATAGTCAAAATATGCATCCTTTACTTTCTGATTAACATTTATCATTTTTCAGCACCCTTTCTGTTTAGAATTTTCCGTATTCATTAATAGGCAATACCTTCAGCCGTTTTGGGCTAATTCCTTTTACAGCGCTGAGGTAATCCTTGTTTGCCGTTGTAATAATAAATATAAACTTAGACAGCCTGTCTTCTTTTTTCATATATGAAGCAAGGACCTCCAAGTCAAAGCCGCCGTCTGTAACAACGATATTTAAGGCTTTGCCCTTGTCGGGCTGAGTGCTTATGAATTTTGTTACACAGTTTATATCCGTGCCTCCGATGTGTGCCGGAGAGCCTATAATTTTTCCGTTTACACATTTCATATGGCTTACGGCAGTGTTAAATTCATAAGCAAGAGTATCCCTGGGAAAGAAACTTTGGGCGCTTTTAATAAGAGATTTGAATATATTAAAATCTTCTGAGGTCATTGAGCCGGAAGAATCCAAAAATACTCTCAGCCTGTCTACTTCACAGCTTAGAGCCTTTTCACACTGTGAAGGCAAAATAAACTCTGTCATGGCAAACTTTTTGTTGGGTCGTCTGTAGGAGCTGTTTACATCGGGAACATAACCCATAATCATACTTTGAGCCTTTTTCCACCATACGGAGGATACCTTATACAGTCTCTTATGGGTTTCGGCTATTCTTTTGCCGAAACCGCTGTTATCATAGGCTATGGGTGATTCATCCAGATATCTTTTGGCTTCGGATAAAAGCTCCTTATATGTATTCATATCCATGCTTGCCTTGTCTTTATTTAGTATGGAGGAAAACTCTGAAGCGTATTCATTTACGCTTTTAGGCTCACCGCTGTCTGTGCTAGGGTTGCCTTCGGAACTGTCCTTATTTTCAGTGCGGACGTTGTTTTCATTTCCCAAATTTTCCGAATTGCCGGTGCTTATATTGCCTTCGCCGTTTTCACTGCCCCTGTTTATGCTGTTTGTGCCGTTTTCACTGCCCCTGCTTTTATTGGCTGCATTTCCGGGGCTGATGCCGTCTGCTTTGCTTAAATTCCCGAAGCCGCCTTCGGTTTCGTTTTGGTTGTTTTGGTTCTCTGAACCCGAACATCCTTCGCCTCCGTTTCCCGAATTTTCCGAATTATCGGCCTTCCTTGACATTACTTTTTCGCCTTGGCCTTGAAGCTGCATCATTGTCTGCTTTGTAAGCTCGGGGGGAATATTTATCAAAAAAATTTCCGTTCGGGATACAAGAAATACCGACAAAACCTCTTGAAATACGTCCTAAAGAGCTTGTGGTTATACTGAATTTTATATCAGTATAGGGACCGACAGTCTTATTTCTGCATAAATTATAACCATTCGCCAATTGGTCTGAAACCGAGTTAAGGCTTTTTTGTTCCATTCATCTTTAAAGGACGTTAATGAATCGGCATCATCAATATATTTTACATATCTTTTATTACAATCCGTATATACACCGAAGGACTTATGAATATAGCTTAACAGCTTTTCAGAGGGTTTTATCAAAGCTCTGCTTACGCCGGCATCTCCGGGGCGGCAGAGCAAAAGTGTGTTGCAAAGCATATTTTGAACCCTTGCAAACATCATTTCAGCCTCAAGCTTAACAATGTCTTTCTCAACAACGGAATCTGATATTTCTATGTTTTTTTCTATTCTGAACCCCAGCAAAACCTGTGTAAACTCTTTAACTGTCATATACATAATATCGTCTAAGGGCAGCTCCCAAAATTTATCGGAAATATATATTTCCTTCCCGTTGCAGAGTATGTCTGCTTTTCCCTCTGTGTGAACCACAGGCAGATATACAAGGGGAATCATAACTGGAGCATAGCCGATTATTCTCATTTTTGTATATTCCCATATGTCTTCTTTGGTCATTTGAACGGCTTTTTTATTCGGCTTTTGCGTATGACCGTATTTACCGCCGTATTTTAGGCTGTTTTCGGTTTGATTTTTTTCGGCTGTTTCGGATATTACAGCTTTTATTGTTTTTTTCTTAGCCCACGACATATTGTCCCTCCTAACTGTATTACACTCTGAATTTTTTGTTTTGCATATATGACGTCAATGTATTAATCATTTCCGTACAATTGCTTGTATGTAATTCCACAGTCAATTCTCTTCTGGCAACCTCCGACATTTGATTATACATAACTATAAGTGTTTGCGGACGAACCTTTATATAAATAAGCCATTTTATAATAGCCTTTTTAATGTCGTCATCTGTTCCTCTGCTGCCCATAAGGGAGGATATATAAACCTGTACGTCCTGATTATTCATAAATGTTTCCTGCGGGGGCAGCTTACGGTCGGGCTTGCCGTTTAACCATTTTGCCTCTTTTATATCGGCAAGTGATATACATTGTCTCCTTTTGTATTTTCTGAAAAAATCCGCTCCTCTTTCAGCGCCCATAAGGCCGCACAGCCTTGCCTTGAGTACATTATCCTCGGAAACATATTCAGCCGCCTTGTCTTTGTTTTGTGAAGCAAGCTCCGCCAGTTTTTCATGAGCCTTCAATACATTGCTTACAAATTCATAGGTTCTCGGGGTTGTAAAAATATAATTTTTACATTCTTCATCTCCGGACATTTCAAGCTCGGCGTTGTATGAATGAAGCACATCGTCTATACCTTCTTTTTCTCCGGAGGTATGTGTTATAAAGCCTTCCAAATATTCTATTACAGCCGGGTGAAAATCATTGTCTTTAAAATATTGAAGTGTTTCCTTTGCATCGGGCTTGATTTCGAGTATAAGCATACGGTCCCTTACAGGGGCGAGAAGCCTGTCATATATGCCTCCGTCTTCTTCTCTGTTTCCGGCACAGCCCTGATACCATGTGTCGGGCATAACATAATCGTTTATTTTCCTATCAAGTATAAACTGATACATAATTGATTTAACAGCCGGTTCTTTAACCTGATTAAGCTCGTCCATAAGAATAATTCCATATTTCGGCAGGGCTTTGTTTACCCCCGGAAGCACTGCGTCTTTCATCCATTTCATAACCCAAGTGCCGTCCGGCTGCTGCTCCGGGTGGGGGATTCCCTGAATATCGGAAGCCGACATTGTGGCAAGTCTCATGTCCAAAAAGCCCCATTTTTCACCTGTATATTCCGACATAAAGTCAACTATGCTTCTGAAAATCGCAGACTTCCCTATACCCATTGTGCCTTCAAGATATACAGTGTTATAATAATGTTCGCCTTTATGTTCAGTGTATAAGTCGGATAAAATTTCACTTATAATAACCTTTTTCGCTGTTTCCAATGAAACCTTCATTTTTCTTCCCATTTTTATTCCTCCTATCTCAATTTTAAACAGTACGGAAAATAAACCGAAAACCTATAAGGAAATGTTTATTTAAAGAAAATTCAATTTCTCGGCATTTTCCCTAAATTAACTATTGCGTATACATATTCTATCATATTGTCGCAAGAAATGCAACCATTTTTTGGTTGGCTAGGGTTTATTATCCTTCGCAACCATTTGCAACCGTTAATGGTTGCAAATGATTTTATTTACAGTCTTTAGCTTTATTTATAGTATACATTTATTATGTGCAGAAAAAACTGCGCATATTTCTAAGCACCGAATTCAAATACAAATATAAGAGAATGCTTTTCAGCAAAGAGGGCAGGTTATGCATATACAGCATTGGAGAGGAACTTGCGGTTTCTTAATTTATTCTTCGCCTAAATTTTATAGAAAACTTCTATATGTGCCGCATACCATCATACTATAAAAGCTCCGATTGCTGCGTGCTTGACGTATTCTCGCAATCGTCCCTGTATTCGCCGCTACGCACTATCGTCCTACGCTGCTCATACCGGGGAGTTTGTCCGATATACAACCGGCTGTGCAAACCCTGTTTGCCCATCTGTCTGTCTATCGACAACGCTTTTATAGTAGAAAACGAAGCGCCCGAATTTGACACCAATACCGACATAGACACAGTTTCCGACAATCTGTAACTTTTACATAGGGGTAAAACTCGGGCTGCTAAACCATAATCACATCTCAGGGGTGATACATATGTATTATAGAAATGTTTCGCAGTGTTGATTTTGGTGGTAATCCTTTGTAAATCGGCTTTGTTATTTATCAAATCATATAAGATTATTATAAGAGCTGAGAGAACAAACTTGCTTAGTTCGGTCGGAGATAAATACAGGGGGAAAACGCTTTGAACGTCTTATTAGAAAATTATGATATGTATTCCAAAATGCTTGAATAATATTCTGCAGGCACAGGGCCAATGACTGCGGAAACGGAGAAAACAGCCAATTCTTGGGAAGGTTCTTTAAACAGGCTTTCAAACGCATGGACATCTATAGCTAATAATGTAGTTGACTCAGATGAATAATCACAGGAATCAATATGCTCAACTATTTGCTGAGTGTTATAGACAGCATAACACAAAAATTAGGTTCTTTGGGAACAATCGGTTTAGGTGCTGGGTTACAAGCCGGATTTAAAAATGCGCTAAAATCTTTTGACGATAGCCTATATTTTTTTTCGATGGCTTTGATGCAAAGGAAGGTGGAGACAAAATCTATGCAGACAGCAGCAATTGTTATAATTCGCAATCATAACAAAAAGAGCGAATATCTATATTTGCTTAGCATCAACTGCACCTTGTCCGATGAAGAAATTGTCCGTATTTAAGGCAAACATTGGTCAATATAATGCTTCTTTAAGACTCCAAAATCCTTATTAAAACTCAGCTTTGAATTTCAAAGCCGCAGTTTTGATATAACTGTAAGCTATACAACTGTTTTATTTATAAGATATATATTCTTGGAATGGTTGCGAAGAAATGAAAACGACCTATGGCGAGATATTCTTCTACCTTTGCGAATACATACAGGAAATTGACTTGACTACCTCACTACATAGTCTTATAACCTTATTCACAGAGCAGATCTTACAATTTTCGGCTGTTATCTCAAATATCATCAAAAGTAAAGTACAGAAGTGGATTAGTTCTCAGCCGTCATCTATTCAAATAATAATATTTACAGGTTTTAAATGGGAAAGTTGAGTTAAAAAGAAAAAGAATAACAGAGAAGAGATTGCCAAAATTTTCCCCTTATCATTTACATAGTATTTAAGTTGCCGTTGTATAGGTATTTGTTGTTGCTGAGAATGTCAGACTAATTGATATCTTCCAAATATTAGCCATCATGGCTTCGCATAATTCCAACTTTTGAGCGAATAATAAACTTGTAAAAGTTTTCTATTTCGACAAGAAGAGGATTTTTGTCGGAGCTTTGATTTTTTTAAAGAGGAGGCAGACTATGAAAGCAACAGGCATAGTTAGAAGAATAGATGATTTGGGGAGAGTTGTTATACCGAAGGAAATCAGGAGAACACTGCGAATAAGAGAGGGTGACCCCCTGCTGAAAACATTGTCACAGTCAAAAACCCCTGATTTCAGGCAAAATCTCTTCTGCCAAGCTATACGAAAGCTCCTTTCTACATAATGACGGTGTTTTAAATACAAGATTTAATATGTTGCGAATAATAGGTTTAAAATCTTGGCTTGCGTGTCTTGAATATTTTTCAATTGTATGGTATGATAAATTAAGGAGGAAGATGTATGGAAAATACTGAACGTGAACGGCTATATGAGCAAGATTTAGAGAGGATAAAAGCTTTAAGACTTTTTGATGATGATTTCCTTGCTCTGGTTTTTGAAGATAATATTGAGGCGACAGAACTGCTTCTAAATATTATTTTCGACAGAGATGATATGAAGGTTTCTAAGGTTGTTAAACAGCGTGAGATTAAAGGTGTGGAAGGTCATTCCGTAAGGCTTGATATTTTGGCTGAGGATAGTGACCATAAAATATATGACATAGAAATCCAACGTCAGGATAAAGGTAATCTGCCCTTAAGGTCACGATATTACAGCAGTATGGCAGACACAACATTACTTAAAAAGAACGAAGATTACAATTTTCTTGTGCCGACATATGTAATCTTTTTTACAGAAACAGATACCTTTAAAGACGGCAAACCACTTAACCACTATGTAATGAAAGAAATGGAAAGCAATGCTCTGCTCGGTGATGAACGGCATATAATGTTTATTAACGGTGAAAATAATAATGAGGAAACAGCCCTTGGAAAATTAGTCCACGATTTTAAATGTAACTCAGCAGATAACATGTATTATGATGTATTAGCGAATCGTGTTCGTTATTTCAAAGAAGAAGGAGGCGTACAAAGTATGTGTAAAATATTGGAAGATATGAGAAATGAAGTTGCAAAAATTGTTGAAAGAAGAACTGCAATTATAACGCTTATTGAAGCTTACCGTGATATTGATATGGACGAGAGTGAAATTAAAGACAGAGTTATGAAAAAATTCAATCTTTCTTCGGAAGAAACTAAAGAGTATATGTTTGGCAAAAGTGCCTAAATAAGCAACTATAGGTGATTTTCGTAAATTTTGGCAATTATAAACGGTGATAATAAAGATGAGGAAACAGCGCTTTTTATGCTTATTGAAGGCTATTGATATATTGACATAGCAGAAAATAAAATTGGAGAGAGAGTAATAAAAATTTAATCTTACTCAGGATATAGT
>JAJQBF010000021.1 GCA_021203425.1 Clostridiales bacterium
AAAGTATAAAACAGTCATAGACAATTAGTTTTATGACTGTTTTTTTTACAAATAATTATTGAAAAGTTATTATTTTAGTTGTATAATTATAGTATTATTCAAAAAAAGTTATATGCAATGAAGTACAGGGGGAATTAGTGTGGAATATACATCTGACAAAGAGGCATCGGAAATAACGGAACAACAGAAAAACGAAACAGCCGGAGATAAAAAAACCGCAAAAAAAACTAGAGCCGGCTATGCCTCTTATAAATACACCCTATCGACCGGGGGAGGCTTTGACATCGGTCGAAAAAATTAAAGACGAGGCAACGCGAAACATTGCCCTTGCGGAATATTATTATTTCAGCGGACAGTCGGCAAAGGCTTCGGATATTGCCGAAGAATATTTGACACACAGTGATATTGCTTTAAGACTTTCAGCCTGTTGGCTTTATGCCTATGCAAATTTAGCTCTCGACCGAATTCCCAGAACAAGACAGGCGATGGCTCAGGTCAGGGCTACGGTTAAAGCTGTCGGTCAGGATACACCGGCGCTTTATCAGGCTTTTGCCATATGTATAGCAACGGGAGCAAGCGTTCTTCTTCATTTGCCCCTCCCCGAAAACACAAGTATTCTTAAGAAATATGTTCATCTTTTGCCGCCGGGGCTTAAACTTTTTGCCCTTTATGTAGAGGCTCACCACTCTTATCTCAATGAAAAGTACGGCGTCAGCATAGGTATCGCAGAGACAGCTCTTGCCCTTGAAACAGAGCTTTATCCCATACCTTCCGTTTATCTTCACCTTGTTTCCGCTATGGGCTATATTAACTTAAAACAGCCCGAACAGGCAAAGGAACATCTTTTGGAGGCTTGGAAAATTGCTCAGCCCGATGATATGATAGAACCCTTTGGGGAACATCACGGCTTACTGGGCGGTATGCTTGAGGCAGTAATTAAAAAAGACTATCCCAATGACTTTAAACGTATGATTGAAATTACATACAGCTTTTCGGCAGGCTGGAGAAAAATACATAACCCCGATACAGGTCATTTTGTTGCCGATGATTTAACGACAACAGAGTTTACGGTTGCTATGCTTGCCGCAAGGGGCTGGTCGAATAAAGAAATAAGCGCCCACCTTGCCGTTTCCACAAATACGGTAAAAATGCATATTTTGGCAGTTCTGCAAAAGCTCGGCATATCTCAGTGTAAGGATCTTCCGCAGTTTATGTTCAAATAACCGATAGCGGTTTATCGCAGAGATTTTTTTATTTTGTTAAAACTCAGTTCGATAATTATAATAATAAACTTCAATGTACATTGTACACCGTTATACTATAAAAGCACCGGTTTTGATAAATTACAAAGCCGGTGCTTTTGAGGTTCAAAAATTAATTTTAAAGGTTGTAAATTATTCTGATTCTACTGAAAAGCCGTAAGCCGAGTTAAGAACCTTTGTTAAAATCTGTGCTGCGTCAGAGGCGGTTATTTCGCCGTCGCCGTCAACATCAACAAGCTCGAATTCAGCTTTGATTTCAAAGGAAGAATCAAGAGCGCCGCTTAAAACAACAGCTGAATCATTTGCCGTAAGAACTCCGTTAAGATCGGCATCTCCGTAAAGACCTGTTGTCTCTCCGCCACTTGTTCCGCCGCCTGTGGTGTCGGTTGTACTGTCAAAAGCATATTCATCGGGAGTTTGGGTTTCCGTTGCGCCTAATCTTAAAAGGTATTTTTGACCTTCCGCAACATCAAGGGTTATGACAAAGCTTACTCCCTCAGAAGTGTCGGAATATTCTCCGCTCTTAAGCTGGTTAATATAAACAGCATCATCTATTGTGCAGCTGCCTGCGTCGTCGGTTTTATAAACAAGCATAGTATACTGCATATTTTCCTCCGGCTCAGTTACAGTAACCTCTGCGGAAACCGTTCCGTCGGAATTTACGGTAACACCGGTTATGTCAACAGCCGCCCTGAAAACGGAGGTAGTCATTGCCGCTGTCATAAAAACAGCAGTTATCATTTTTGCAAATCTTTTCATATATTTTTCCTCCTTTGGCTGTTATTACTCATAAGCTGCGATTATAGCGAAAACATACTTGTTGCTGCCGCCGCCGTAGGTATAGACGGGCTGTGAGAAGTCTGTTATTTCCGCCGTAACCTCGTTAAGACCGCTTGTGTTGTAGGTTGTAGACTGGGCAAGCTCAACTCCGCCCTGATAAATACCCTGATATCTTTCTTCAGCCGGGCTGTTAAAAAGAACAGTTACGGTACACTTAGTATATCCGGCATTTGATATAGGTGTAAAGTATAAACATCTTCTTGTTGTTTTGCCTTGACCTGCCTGTAAGCCTCTTGTGAAGTTATAGGTTGTTCCGTTTACAGTGTAGGAATATGCGGCATTCTTCTGTGTAAAACCGCCGTAGCCGTTAAGACCGTTTACCGTGGGAAGGGCAACATCATCTGTTGAACCGAAATAAGCGTCATAGTCGCTGTCTGTAAAGTTATATACAACAATAGATGTATCTTCAGCTATAGTAAATACGTGCTCTGTTTTTCACTCAAGGGTTCCATTGTGTCAATGCTGTCCCAAATGTAAAGCTCCATATTGTCCTTGTTTGTGTAAGGTCCGTCTAAAATATAACTGCCGCTGTCGCCGATTTCCTTTTGGTCTATTCTGTCAAGGCCGCCGTTTTCGTCATAAACCACTGCAATAAGCACTGCGCTCGGCTCCATATCGTCGCCGTGACAGGAGATTTCCATTTCGATTGTGCCGTAAACAGTGTCGTTTGTGCTGTCTATCGTGTAAATAGATGTTCCGGCTGCAGGCTTAACCCTTACGGAGGCCATATAGTCGATTGTTGTTGTGGTTGTTTCCTCTAATATATCGGAATCCTTTTCAGCCTTAACGGATTCGCAGGCGTCTTCATAGGCTGCCTCTATTAAAGCCCAGTTTTCTTCCGAGTAGTCACTGCTTGAATAGGATTCGTAAGCTGTTTTAAGTCTTGCAAGAGCGTCATTTATCATTTCTTCCGTAACTGCCGCCTTTGTTTGGCACACAACGGGAATGTCAGTTGAAACAGTTACACCGTCAATGGTTACGCTTGCTGTAATAACAGCTGTTCCATCTTCGGTTCCGGCTGTTATAAGTCCGTTTTCGTCTACAACAGCAACTCTTTCGTCGCTTGATGTATAGGTTGTGTTTGAGGGATTTAACTCAACAGCTGCCTCGTCTGACATATAAGCCGTTACATTTGCATCAACAGATGTAAGAGTTACGTCAAGTGTTCCGTCTTCATTTACTGCCCCTACAACTGTAATTCCCGAAGGAACAGCGCTTACAACGCTCAATGTGCTGTCAAGAGTTCCTGTTACATTAAAGCTTTTTGTAAGCATATTTTCGTCATTTGCGTTCTTTCCTACCATAAGGGTATATCCGCCGGCAGGAACGTATTCTGTCTGTGTTTCTTCACTATGGAAGTGAAGGTCTGGAATGTCAACGGTAATCGAAACATTTGCCGATTCACCTGCGCCCAAGGGTACCCTCTTAAAACCTTTAAGCTGTTTAAGAGGAAGGCTCTTGCCGTCGCCGCCGGGAGAGGCAATATAGAGCTGAACTACTTCTGTTCCCTCTTTATCCCCTGTGTTTTTAACCGTTACGGAGGCGGTTATGCTGCCGTTTGCGTCAACCGATGTGTCGGAAATATTAAGATTTGTATATTCAAAGTCGGTATATGTAAGACCATAGCCGAAGGGATATACGGGGGTTCCGTTATAATACTGATATGTTCTTCCGGGGTAGTCTGTGCCCTGTGTTATTTTGTAGTTTTCGTTTCTTGACCAGGTAATGCCTTCGCTGTCTGTTGTCTTTTTGGTTGTATTAATAGGCATCTTAAGAAGGTCTGCCGGGTCATACCATGTTGTTGAAAGTCTGCCTGAGGGGTTAACCTGATCGGCTAAAATTTTAGCAAGGGCAAGACCCTGTTTTTGACCGTTGTAGCAGCTCCAAATTATAGCTTTGCAGTTGTCTTCAAATTCAGAAATATCCATTTGACCTACAGTCTGTAAAACAACAACTGTCTTGTCGGGGTAAGCTGTGGAAATTTCAGCTACATGAGCCTCGTGTGAAGGCATAGCTATAGAAGAACGGTCGTTTGACTCTTTAGCGTCAGAGGTTGTTGTTGTGCCGTAGGCAATAATTACATCAGCCTCATCAAGCTGTGTCTTATAAGCATCAACTGAAAACTCCGAACTTGCGGAAACGCTTAAATAAAGATCTGCTGTAGAGTTATAGCCGCAGTCTGTTCCCGTATAGTCTGCTGTTACCGTTGTGTATGTATCAAGTGAATCTGTTGTAGCTGTATCAAGCGAAGCAACCGAAAGTGTGCTGCTGCCGTAGCCTAAAAGAAGAGTTCCGCCGGGTGAATCGTAGCCTGTTGAAATTTCGGCTTTAACGGAAACGACCTTTGAAAAATCAACATCTTTTATAACAGCTGTGCCGCTTGATGTAATGTTTATAAGTGATGAGCCGCTTACTGTTAATCCGCTTGTGCCTGTTGCCTTTGAAAGGTCAATAGCTGTTTCTGTTCCGTCGCTGTTTACGAATGTAAGTGACTTAAGATTAAGTATAACCGTGCTGTCATCTACATTACCCAGCCAGTGAACCTCTGCCTCGGGGTGAGTTTCTGCTAAAACCTCTTTAAGGTCTTCATAAGGCGAGGTTGTGTCTACAGGCTCGCCGGAGTAGTCGCCTAAATAGGTTGTGTCGGCTAAATCCCCTACTATAGCCACATTTTTAACAGTGTCTGCAAAGGGGAGCATATTGTCTTCGTTTTTAAGAAGAACCCAGCTTTCCTCAGCCGCTGTTTCGGCAAGGGCAACGTGTTCGGCAGTTTCCAAAACAGAAGATGTTATACTCTGATAGGAAACATTGCTGTCAAATTCGCCTGTTCTGAATCTCTGAAGGAAAAGTCTGTAAACCGCAAGGTCAACCGCAAGGTCAAGCTCCTCTTCACTTAAATATCCTTCTTCCACAGCCTCGTAAAGGGTAGCCTGTGAAACAGAACCGCAGTCAAGGTCGTTTCCTACCTGAATAGCCAGTGCTGCTGTTGCCGACTGGGGAACATCGGCAAGAACCTCGGCATCGGGGAACAGCGTTCTCTTATATGTGGCTCTTCCGTTTAAGTTGTTTACTGAACCGCAGTCGCCTACAACATAGCCGTCAAAGCCCCATTTACTTCTTAAAAGCTCTGTTAAAAGATATTCATTGGCAGTTGAAGGAATGTAGTCGTAAAGTGTCTCGCCGTTTCTTGTAATAGATGTTGCGTTATATGAACTCATTACCGAACCCGGTGCCGCATTTTTTACAATGTCTTCAAAGGCTCTGCCGTAATAGTCTCTTAAGGTCTGCTCGTCCATAACAGAGGAGCCGCCCTGTCTTTCGCTTTCACAGTTGTTTGCTATAAAGTGTTTAAGTATTGAAATAGTTTTTAAATATGTCGGGTCGGAACCCTGCATACCTTTTACAAATTCTGTGCCTATTGCTGTAGTCAGGTAAGGGTCTTCACCGTAGGTTTCGTCGTTTCTGCCCCATCTGGGGTCTCTTGCCATATTAATTGTGGGGCTCCAATAGGAAAGGTCCGATGTGCCGTTTTTGGCTGCCATTCCTCTTGCCTCTGTTGATACAACGTCTGCAACCTTTGCAATAAGGTCAGGGTCCCATGAGTTGGATATGGAAAGAGAAGAAGGGAAACTGGTAGCCTGTCCCTGTCTTGCTACTCCGTGGAGAGCCTCTCTCCAATAATAATATTTTTTTACACCCAAGCGTGAAATAGCCGACGCCGAGTGACCTAACTGGGCAACCTTCTCTTCAAGAGTCATTCTTGAAACAAGGTCTGCCGCTCTTTCTTCAAATGATAAGCTTTCGTCCTGATATGGCAACATACTGCTGTCTCCTATAACTGCTCCGTTTGTCAAAGTAATGCTTGCCGCTGTCATTACAACAGTAAGACCTGCGGATATAAGTCTTTTAAACCTTAACTTCATTTTCTCCCTCCTTAGTATACTGAGCGGAGTTCTTCAAATCCTCCTGCGTTATAAACATTTACAAAGCCGTATTCCAAAGCGGTTTCAACCGCCTTTTCGGCTCTCATACCGCTATAGCAGTAGAAAATCAAAACACTGTCTTTGGAATAAGCTTCTCTTATATACTCTATTTCGTCAATAGGTATATTAACCGCTCCGGAAATATGCTCTTTTTCGTAGTCGGTCTTATCCCTAACGTCTATAAGATAAGCCCCGTTTACGGTTAAATTAATAACCTCCGAAGGGTCTATCTTATTCTGCCTTAAGACGTTTGCGGAAATAAGCTCTTTTTCTCCTCCCTTTCCGTAAATTTCGGCATTACTTCCCGAAAAGCTTATTTTGTTTATATCAAAATCACAGACTTTTTTTTAAGTTTATAACACTTTTGACAGTCTGTAATTATAATAACAAGCCCTCCGTCACAAGCGGCATAAAGCTGATCTCCATAGCTTTCTATGTCGTTTATCGTAAAAACAGTATTATGGCTTACCGGTATGTCACTTTCGGCAAAGCTGTCAAGACGTATATCAACCCAGACACTGCCCATAAAGGTATAGCTTATATCGTGCTTATCCTTTGACACAGCGGCAATATAATCGCCCCAAAGAGTTACATCTGAATATTCTCCCGACTGAACTATTTTGTTGTAAAGTGCTGTTCTGTCTTTTGTCATGTCTTCTCCTCCGAAAACCATTATACAGCTTAAGATAATAAACACAAAAGATAAAGTTATGAAATTTTTAAACAAAATCTTTATTTTCGTCAATTTTTTTGCTCTCCTTTCACTTTTTATACTTGTATTATACAACTTTAAAGGTTATAATTATGTTCGTAAAGTAACAAATTCGGTACAAAAAGTATACTGTTTGAAAGAGAGGTGTAAAATGTCACTGTTTTATGAGGTTTTAAAATCGGATTTTTCCGTAATACATAACAAAAGGCAGATCGCTTTTAAGGATCATCTTCACAAATATATAGAAATACTCTATGTTTTTTCGGGAATACAATATATAACAACAGAGGGAAAGCCCTATGCCGTAAGAGCCGGAGAGGCAGCGGTTATTTTCCCAAATACAACCCATGGTTATTTTAAAAAAGCCGGAACGACGGCAGACGAGCTGCTTTTGATTTTTGACCCGGCTTATCTTCTGCCTCTTTTTCCTTTGGCAGATTCCGCCTATACAAAAAACCCCGTTATTTCCAAAAAGAAAATAACGGAGGAAACTGTTTATGCTCTTAATAAAATAAATCAGAATATGCCGGCGGAAAAAGGCTGGGCTACCTTCTTATTATTTTTTCGAATCTTTATAATGAAACAGAAGTAAGCCGAAGAACGAAAATACCCACAAAAAACCTTGTGGAAAAGATTATAAACTATATAACCGCAAACTATTCAGAGCCTATAACAAGGGAAAGCCTTGCTAAAGAATTTAACCTGAGCAAGGTTTACATATCAAAAATATTTTCGGATAACTTTAAAATGAACCTTCGAACCTATCTTGGTCAGGTAAGAACACGCAAGGCGGCGGAGCTTTTGCGAACTACTAATTTTACCGTAACCGCAATAAGCAGTCTTACGGGTTTTGAAAGCGAACATACTTTTAACAGAGTTTTTAAACAAAACTTCGGCAAAACCCCCGGCGCCTACCGAAAAAGCCCGTCAGATTAAGAAGACTGCTGTATGGGTTCCTCTCCCATAGTTTCGAGAAGTTCTTCACACTCAAAAAGGCTCAGTGAATTGTTAAAAGCAAAGGCAATTATACTGTCTCTTTTATAGCGAACATAAAGCTCGCTTAAACCGGCGGTTTTCAAAAGCCGTTGAACGCTTTTAAGGTCAAGCTCCATTCCGAAAGCAAGCTGTATAAGTTTATTTCTTGACGGTTTTTTCTTTCCCGAAAAAATTTCATAGGCATATATGTTGTTAAGGTTTGACTTTTCGATTGCCTTTGTTTTGTTTATGTTTTTTTCGCAAAGAAGTTCATTGAGATATTGAGAAAGAGTTGAACTTGTAAAGCTGTCGGCGTTGCTGTTTATAAAATATTTAAGATCATTGTCTTTGCTTAATTCCTTAAGTAAATCTCCCGTTGATTTTTTCAAAATATCACCTGTTATGAAGTGACCTTTTGTCAAGTAAAATTTTCAAAAAATCACCAC
>JAJQBF010000294.1 GCA_021203425.1 Clostridiales bacterium
GTATAATTGAAACAGGCAATGACCTTAAGAATTTTTTATTGTCATTGCCTGACTGCTTTTATATTATGGTGTAGATTTATTTATAAAAATTTTAGAGGTGTACAAAATGAGAAAGCTTAAAAAAGTGATGAAGGAGGAATATATAAAAGATAAGGTATACTGCAACCGCTGCGGAAAGGAGATTAAAACAGACTTTCCGGAGCAGGTGGGGAATTATTTATCGGTAGACAAGAGATGGGGCTACGGTTCCGGCTTTGACGGAGAATATCACAGTTTCGACCTCTGCGAAAAGTGTTACAGCGAAATCATAGAGGAGTTTAAGCTGCCTCCGGCAGACAGCCGCCATACAGATTAAAAAGCAAACTCTGCAGTGAATTAAATTTAACATTTATGGAAATACTTTCCTTATCCATAACAAAATTACGGAAGGAAGAATGACAAATGTTTAATTTAAGCACTGTTCTGGTTATTTCACAGCTTATATTTTCTGTTGTGGCAATAATATATTTTGTAAATTCAATTAAAAATCACAGATCAAGCGTTAAAACCATACGCTTAAGCTCCGAAAAGGAAGGTCAGGAGCTTAGGCGCCTAAGAAACATAAGGCTGACTGAGCCTCTTTCCGAAAAGGCAAGACCTAAATCAATTGATGAAATTGTAGGGCAGGAAAAGGGCATTGAGGCTTTAAGGGCGGCTCTTATGGGCGAAAACCCTCAGCACGTTATTATATACGGTCCTCCCGGGGTGGGAAAGACAGCTGTTTCAAGGCTTATTTTGGAGGAGGCCAAACATTCGGCAGATTCGCCCTTTAAAAGCGGCGCCCCCTTTGTTGAACTGGACTCGGCAATTTTACAGTTTGACGAAAGAAACATTGCCGATCCTCTCATGGGTTCTGTCCACGACCATATTTATCAAGGTGCCGGCGCCTACGGCTCCGCCGGAGTTCCCAGACCTAAGCCCGGGGCAGTCACAAAGGCTCACGGAGGAATTCTTTTTCTTGACGAAATAGGAGAACTCCACCCCTATCAGCTCAACAGGCTTTTAAAGGTTTTGGAGGACAGAAAGGTTTATTTAAACAGTTCCTATTATTCCCCTGAAGACGAAAACACTCCGCCTTATATTCACGATGTTTTCAAAAACGGTCTGCCGGCTGATTTCAGGCTTGTGGGGGCAACAACAAAATCTCCCCGTGATATACCCGAGGCATTAAGGAGCCGCTGCCGAGAAGTTTTCTTTAATTCTCTGACAGCAGAACAGGTGGAGAAAATTGCTGCAGACTCCTGTATAAAGGCAGGCTTTAAATATGAAGAAAAGGTTCCCGGGCTTGTGTCGGAATATTGTGAAAACGGCCACAGCACAGTCAATATAATTCAAACGGCGGCGTCAGTTGCCAAGCTCAGCAGACGAAAAACCATAAAAGCCGAGGATATTTTAAAGGTTGCCGATTTCGGCAGATTCACCCCTGTTTACAGGCAAAAGCTATCCACCGGAGAAGTAGGTGTTGTAAACGGTTTGGCTGTCACAGGGGGCGGAACCGGCTGTGTTCTGCCTGTGGAGGCTGTATGCAAAAAGGGTCGGGGAAACCTTAATATAACGGGGATAGTGGAAAAGGAAGAAATAAATTCCGTAAACGGAAAGCTTATAAGAAAGGGAACAGCCTATGCATCGGCGGAAAATGCCCTGACTGTTCTGAATACACTTTTCGGCATAGATACCTCAAAATATGACTTTCATATAAATTTCCCGGGAGGTGTGCCTGTTGACGGACCTTCGGCAGGAATAGCCCTTTTCTGCGAAATGTATTCTGCCGCAACGGAAAAGCCCGTAAGAGACAAAACCGTTATGACGGGAGAACTTGGCATAAAGGGAGATGTTCTTCCTGTAGGCGGAATAGAAGAAAAGCTGACAGCCGGAAAAAATGCCGGTGCAAAAACGGCAATTATACCGAAGGGAGTATATGACAAAAAATATGAAAGCTTAAGCCCCAATCTTATTTCGGCGGAAAATATAACTGAAGTAATCAAGGCTGTGTTTGAAACCGATATTTCCGGTAAGGCGGCACATAAAATTGCATAACGGCAGGGCAGTCCGAATTTTCGGGCTGCCCTTTTCGCTTGGTCAAATGCATAAAAATACGTTTTAATTAAATAATTATGCACAAGAGTAAATATTTTTCCTAAAATTTAAAAAAAATGCTTGCATATTATTTGCAGTTGTTGTATAATAAGTTTTACTTTATTAAATATAAGCAATACACTTAATATAAAGAGGTAATTGATATGATAAAAGCAGGAATTATAGGTGCAACGGGATATGCCGGGTCGGAGCTTGTAAGAATTCTTTTAAGCCACCCCGATGTTAAAATAGAAACAATAACTTCAAAAAGCTACACGGGGAAAGACTATAAAGAGGTTTATCCCAATTTCAGCCACATTGATATGGTTTGTGAAGAAGAAAATATGGAAGAGCTTGCGGAAAAATGCGACGTTATTTTTATGGCACTGCCCCACGGACAGGCGAGCAAAAGAGTAACGGAGGACATTCTTAAAAAGTGTAAAATAATCGATTTAGGCGCCGATTTCAGACTTCAGGATATTGATGTTTATGAAAGCTGGTATTGCGAACACTATTCAAAGGAAATTTTAAAAGAGGCAGTTTACGGCTTATGCGAAATAAACAGAGAAAAAATTAAAGGAAGAAGAATCGTAGGAAACCCGGGTTGTTATACGTCCTGCAGCATACTTTCGCTTTACCCTCTTTTAAAAGAAGGTCTTGTTAAAGAGGATTCTGTTATAATAGACGCAAAAAGCGGTGTTTCCGGCGCAGGCAGAGGAGTTTCTCTCAGCAATCTCTTCTGTGAGGTAAATGAGTCTGTTAAGGCATATAAAATAGCAAGCCACAGACACACTCCCGAAATTGAGGAGCAGCTTTCAATGGCCGCCGGAAAGCCCATAACAATAAGCTTTACACCCCACTTAATCCCTATGAACAGAGGCATACTTGCCACCTGTTATGCAAGTCTTAAGGAAAATCTTTCCTATGAAGATATAAGAGAAGTATACGAAAAATATTATAAAGACGAATATTTTATAAGGCTTACGGATAAGGGAGTTTTCCCCGAAACAAGATGGGTTAAAAACTCAAACTTTGTAGACATAGGTTTTGCGGTTGACAAGAGAACAAACAGAGTTATAGTTATAGGGGCAATTGATAACCTTTATAAAGGTGCGGCAGGTCAGGCGGTTCAAAATATGAACATACTTTTCGGTCTTGACGAAAAAACGGGAATTAATTATATACCGCCTTTCCCCGTTTGATTGAGCTTGTAAGGAGAGAATGATATGAATATTATAAAGGGAAACGTAACAACGCCGAAGGGCTTTTCAGCCTCGGGAGTTCATGCCGGGCTAAAAAAGCTCAAAAAAGATATGGCAGTTATAAAAAGCGAAAAGCTCTGCAGTGCAGCCGGCTGCTTTACAACCAATATTGTTAAGGCGGCTCCTGTTGTTTACGATATGAAAACAGTTAAAAACCCGATTATGGGGGTTGTAATAAACAGCGGAAATGCAAATGCCTGTACAGGAGAACAGGGGCTTAAAGATGTCGAAAAAACAGCCGGAATTATGGCCGAGCTTTGCGGCTGTGAAAGTGAAAATATACTTGTTGCCTCAACAGGTGTTATAGGTGTAAATATGCCTATGGGTATTGTCGAGGCAGGAGTTGAAGGCTGTTTCAGAGAGTTAGACTCTGACTTTGAAAGCGGCGAGGCCGCCGCAGAGGCAATTATGACAACGGACACAGTTAAAAAAACAGCCTGTGTTCAAATAGATATAAAGGGAAAGACAGTAACCCTTGCTGGTATGGCAAAAGGCTCGGGAATGATTAACCCCAATATGGCAACAATGCTCTGTTTTATAACAACAGACGCAGTTATTTCTTCGGAAACACTTCAAAAGGCTCTTTCAGCCGCTGTCGTTGACAGCTTTAATATGATAAGCGTTGACGGAGATATGTCAACAAACGACACAGTTATTACACTGGCAAACGGTATGGCGGAAAACGAAGAAATAAAAGCAGATACAGAAGAATACAACAAATTTTTTAAGGCTCTTTTCTATATAAACAAGACACTTGCTGTTAAGTGTGCCGGAGACGGAGAAGGCGCAACAAAGCTTATAGAAACCCATGTTTACAACGCAAAAACCAAACAGGACGCAAGAACTATGGCAAGAAGTGTTGTAAGTTCAAATCTTTTCAAGGCTGCTATTTTCGGAAGTGATGCAAACTGGGGACGTGCCCTTTGCGCTATGGGCTATTCGGGGGCTGATTTCGATCCCTACAAGGTTTCGCTTACCTTTGTTTCCGAAAACGGAAGTATAGATGTTATGGATAATGGAAAGCCAATTGTTTTTGACGAGGATATTGCCAAAAAAGTTTTAACTCCCGAAAAAATTGTTGTTGAAATAAATGCCGGCTGCGGAGAATATGAGGCGACGGCCTGGGGCTGTGACTTAACCTATGATTATGTAAAAATAAACGGCGACTACCGCTCCTAAGGAGATAATGAAATGACAAACAATATATTTAAAAAGGAAATAAAAAAAGCCGCCATACTGACAGAGGCTCTTCCTTATATAAAAGAGTTTAACGGCATAACCGTTGTTATAAAATACGGCGGCGCCGCCCTTGTAAACGAAGAAGTTAAAAACTCTCTTATAAAGGATATTGCCCTTATGAAATATGTAGGCTTTAAGCCCGTTCTTGTTCACGGCGGCGGCAAGGACATAAACAAAATACTTGAAAGGCTTAACATAAAATCAGAATTTAAAAACGGCTTAAGAGTTACAAACGAAGAAACTATTGACACCGTTCAAATGGTTTTAGCCGGAAAGCTTAACAAAGACTTAGCCTCTGAGCTTTGCGCCCATGGCATAAATGCCGTAGGTCTTTGCGGAAAAGACGCTAATCTTCTTCAGTGTACGAAAATGCTTTCAAACGGAGAAGACATAGGTCAGGTGGGAGAAGTTGCCGAAGTTAATACAGAGCTTATAAGAACTCTTCTTGATAATGACTTTGTTCCCGTTATATCACCTATCGGCGTAGGCATCGAAGACAACAAAAGCTACAACATAAATGCCGATTATGCGGCTGTATCCGTAGCCGGAGCCTTGAAAGCCGAAAAGCTTGTTTTCATAACAGACGTTCCCGGGCTTTTGGAAGACGTAAACGACCCTGACAGCATACTTTCCGTTATTCATGCAGACGAGGTCAGAGAAATGATAGCCGACGGAACGATAAGCGGAGGAATGCTGCCGAAGATAAACTGCTGTATAGCCGGAGTTGAAGCCGGAGTTTCTCATGTACATATTATAGACGGAAGAATAGAACACTGCCTTCTTTTGGAAATATTTACAAAACGAGGTGTGGGAACACTTATAGAGGGGTAATGAAGATGAATACAATCGAAAAAGGCAAAAAATATGTTATGAATACATATAACCGTTTCCCCTTAGCCCTTGACCATGGCGACGGTATGTATGTTTATGATGAAGACGGAAAGAAATATCTTGACTTTTTAGGGGGTATAGCCGTAAACTGTTTAGGTCATAACCACCCTGTTTTAGCCGAAAACATTGCAAATCAGGCTAAAAAGCTTATACACTGTTCAAACCTTTACTGGACAAAGCCAATGTCAGACATAGCCGAAAAGCTTGTAAATGCCGGTGATTTTGACAGAGCCTTCTTCTGCAACTCCGGCGCCGAGGCCATAGAAGCAGGTCTTAAGCTCTGCCGTAAATTCGGAAACAAAACAGGCAGACAGGAAATTATAACAATGGAACATTCCTTCCACGGAAGAACCTTCGGGGCAGTAACAGCCACAGGTCAAAACCATTATCACGAGGGTTTCGGAGATATGGTTCCACACATTAAATATGCTAAATTTAACGACATAGACTCCGTAAAGGCTGCAGTAACACCGGATACCTGCGGAATTCTTCTTGAACCCCTTCAGGGCGAAGGAGGAATTCACCCGGCAACAAAGGAATTTTTAACAGCCGTAAGAGCGCTCTGTGACGAAAAGGACATTAAGCTCGTTTTCGATGAGGTTCAGTGCGGCTGCGGACGTTTGGGAACATATTTTGCTTACCAAACCTTCGGAGTTGTCCCCGATGCCCTTTGTATGGCCAAAGAAATAGCCGGCGGCATACCTATGGGGGCAATGATCGCAAAAGAAGACTTTGCCGAATGTTTCAGCCCCGGCGACCACGCTTCAACCTTCGGCGGCAACCCTATGGCAACAAGCTGTGCAAATGTTGTTTTCGACCTTTTAAACGGCGGAATTTTGGATAATGTAAAGGAAAACGGCGCTTATCTTACAGCCGCCCTTAAAAAACTGGCAGAAAAACATCCTGTCATTGTTGACGTAAGAGGCATAGGCTATATGCAGGGGGCAGAGCTTAACACCCCCGTTTCTCCCGTAATTTCAAAAGCAATTGAAAACAGCTTACTTCTTGCAAATGCCGGAACACACATAATTCGTTTTGTGCCTGCTCTTATTGCCGAAAAACAGCATATTGACGAGGCAATGGAAATTTTGGATAAATCTCTTAAGGAAAACAATTTATAATATCATAAAAACCGCCTTATGGGTCAAGATAGAGCGGTTACAAATCTAAAAGCATTGATTTTTCCGATAAATATGCGGTTTTCGTGGAAATTCGGCGCTTTTTTATTGCTTGAAAACTCGGATAAATCCGTCTAATTCCGTGAAACTCAGCGTTCAAAAGCAGTAAATTGAGTAGTAAAACTCGGTTAGTGGTCAGTTGAAATCCTGACATCTTGCTGCTTCCTCGGCTATGTTTTCAAGGGATAAATGAGTGTATATATTAAGCGTTATTGAAATGCTTGAGTGTCCCATAAGATACTGCAAGGCTTTGGGGCTCATTCCCGAACGTGCCTGTCTGAAACAGTAGGTGTGTCTGCATATGTGAGGTGTTATCTGCGGAAGCTGTACGGTGTGAGATTTGTTATAGCTTCTGACAATGCGGACGAAATACTGCTGCCAGTCAACGGCGGTTGTGGGCTTACCTTTTCTGTTCAGATTTATAAATCCTGTTTTGCCATTCACCATAGGTTCGATTTTAGGTGACGGACGGTTTTTCAGAAGATTTTTAAAGCATACAACTACATCATCGGTCATAGGCAAAATTCTTGTGCCGGATTTTGATTTTGTAGCTTCAACATAAGCACCACCGTAAGGTCCGCTGTTCGGTTTACGCAGCAGCTGATGATTTATGTCGATGGTTTTCTCCGTCAAATCAATGTCCTTAAATGTAAGTCCGCAGAACTCACTAATTCTCATACCCGTATGCAGTAAAATATAGATAGCATCGTAATGTATTGAAAAGCGACTGTTCTTTATGTAATCCATAAATCTTTTTTCTTGGTCATCTGTAAGGGCAACTCTTTTCTGAGAATTGTTTACAATGATTGTGTTGGTCTTAAAGCAAAATGGATTTTTAAGCAGAAGGTCATCGTCTATTGCCATTTGAAAAGCAGGCTTTAAAACACCTTTGAAGCTTTTTACGGTAGAGGATTTTTTGCCCTCGTTTTGAAGTTTCATACAAAATTCTTTGGCATCGCTCTGCTTTATTTTGCTGATTTTTACATAGCCGAAATCATCTTTTTCAAGGTATCTTATGACCCATTCATAGGCAAGTTTGGTTTTGGTTTTCACACCGACCTTTTGAGAAGCGTACCTCTCAACAAGTTCTACAACTGTTAAGCCGTCACCGTCGGGAATAAGTCCCTTGTCGGTTTCCTGCTGAATACGCTTTTCGGCAATTCTGAGGGCTTCACAAGGTCTTTTGCCTTTGGGAAGTTTGTCGGTTTCTTCAAGCCGCCAGCTGTAGATGAAACGGGTTTTTCCTTTAATGTCAATATATTTATATGCGTATCTTCCGTCTTGTCTTTGACTCTCTCCTGTGCGAAGAATACGTTTTTTGTTGTCACGCCTTTTTTCGCTCATAGGCTTCTCCTTTCTTTTGGAAAGGACCTTAACATATAAGAATATTATGACATGGTTAAGACCCAAATTCCAGAGTTTTCTCAGCTTTTTCAGGACGAACGCACGAAAAGTTATTCTTTACATATTTCTATTTACCAGCAAA
>JAJQBF010000234.1 GCA_021203425.1 Clostridiales bacterium
AAAGGGTAGGGGGTAACTGTAATATTTTTATTAGTTGTTCCTTCCAAAAAGCTGTTTAATTTCACTTAAACGGAATAATATTATTTAAAAGAAAGAGAGGTGCTATATGGCTAAAGTAATCGATTTTTCATATCCTAATGAGAATGGTAAACTTGTTTCGGGCTCTACTGCTTTTTTACATTAAGAATCGGAAAGATATCCGACGGCGACAGCCGCTTTTGCGTTAAGCAAAAGTTCTGAATGTTTATACAGAAATGGGCGGTGTCCAAGCATACAATGACGAAGTCGGAGCTGAATAAATCGCTGAATTTATTCGCAAAAACTCCGACCTCATCAATGAAAGATTAGAACGAAATGCCCGCAAAAAGTACATAAAGGCAGTCTAATCTAACATATTAAAAACCCACTGAAATAACCGATACTTACTTCGGTGGGTTAATAATCTTAAGCAAAGTCAAACTCAACAATATTCAACAAATCAATGAGTGATTTTCCGTCGAAAAATTTAATTCTGAAAACCTCATCTATGTTTTGACTGGTTTTATTTTTAAATGTGTCGCCGATACCAAACCACATTTCGTATGTAATTATTCCGTTTTTAGCAGAAGATTCGATGCCTGCGTGTTTGCCGTTATAATCGAAATAAATATCGTTTGCATTTTTTATTATAGCATCTCTTATATATTTTGCAGTCATAATATATCTTCATTCTCCTTTCTTTCCTCTGAAATGAGTTCACGTCGTTCATCATATAAACGACCGTCATTTTTACCCCAAGAATAATCGTGTGCGTGTTCTCCGTTTTTACCATATGGATGCATTTTGCGATTTCCGTGGTCTGTAGTGTGAATAGCCCTTGCCATTAAACCGTTTTCATCGTAATAAATCCTTTTCTCAATTTTTCCGGTTTTATTTGAAACACAATCCGTAATTGAATTAGGAGTGGATTCTCTCGGAATAGTAAAATGCCCGGAAACTGTTTTCTTAATTATATCCGATTTCTTAGAATTTTCAACCTTATTTTCATTCTTTTTAAGCGGATAAGGCGGTCCGTTTCTTACTCCCCACTTTTGACCTTTAATACCGTGATGACAAAGCGTAGGAAAGTAAGAATATGTAAACGTGTAATTATAGCTCCACATAAGTTTCTCCCTATCTTAAAAAAAGAAGAAAGAGCCACTGCGTATTTAGTTACTCATCTTTAAATTTTTTAAAATAACTAAATACGCAGCCGTAGGCTCGGTCTTTCTTAGTTTTTGTTAATCGGTATTATGGTATAAAAACGTTCGACACCGTTATGAATAATACTAATAGTTCTTTCGTCATATATCTCAAAGATTTTCTTACCTATGTAGTTACGTCCGGCTAAAAAACCTGAAGCAAATACAGACACTGAAGCGCCAATAATTGCAATATTCGCTATGGTGTGTTGGACATCCATATTTTTCATAAACTTCATAAACATCATACTCCTTTCATAAAAGCCTGTGCTTTTTATGCGTTGTCTTCTTCCTCTCCTGGGTCTACAGCTACATTCAGCCGCCACTCATACTCGCTTATCATATTGTTAATAGCGTCAACGTGGCTTGAAACCGTAGGCGGGTCAAACAAAAGCCTTACCTTCAAATATACATAAGACTTAATCATCTGAATTTTTTCATTGTCCGTAAAATCACTCCAAACAGCACTTTTGTCGCTTATCCCAAAGCCTTCCGTTCCCACTCCAAACTGTGCCAAAACACTCAGCACAGAGTTGATATGTATAATAATATCTTAGTCGAAATATTCATAGCTTTCCTCAATTCCGAGGAGCTTTTTTACAGATGTTAAAATACTTTCGTTCATAACTTTCTCCTTATGGTTAAAAATATTGTTGACAAATGCGGTTTTTACAGAGCAAATATGTCTGCAATAGAAGAATCACCGCTCATATATATCATATCTCCGCAGCAGGGACACTTACATCTGACCATTGTACCGCCGTAATAACTCCCTGCATATGTGTATTCCTCACAGTCAGCCTCAAAAACACAGCCGCATTTCACACAATCGAATAATATAGGCTTTTTAGTCAATTTTTCGTTTCCCGGTTTAATAATTTTCATTGCTGTTACTCATTCTTTGTAATTACCTGTTTGCCGCAGCAAGGACATATACATGTATGATATATTGTTCCGCTTGTATACTCATTTACAGTTGCCTCAAATATGCAATCGCAATTGCGGCAAGTAAATTGCACAGGCTTTTTAATCAAAATTTCATTTCCCGGTTTAATAATTTTCATTACTATTACTCCTTTCATTTTTCCAAGGGCAGGTGTCGTTTTTGTGCCTCTCCGCCACATCCCTTGTGGTTAATATTTCCTCTCCGTAATGTATAGCGTTGTGTGTCAAATGTGAAACCGAAATCAAATATTCGGGATTCAAAAGAAAATCGGTGCTGTGTTTTATGTCGTCGGGCTTAATGGGGTTCATATGGTGAATCAATATCTTCCCCCAAATCTCCCGACCCGAAATTCCCAAATCGCAGCCGCCGTCTCTCACGATAACAAAATCCCGAACCTGTTCCCCTTCTCTCGACCGATAAAATTGCTGATTCATATACCTGTCGAACCCAAATGTCTCCTGTCCCACACTTCCGAACAGCCTCAAATATCCTAATCGGTCCTCAAATGTCGAAATCCTTATAAGCTCCGAGTAAGTCCTAATACTCATACTCTTCCTCATCACTGCCATGACCGCTGTAGCTCCTCATAGCGTCCAAAGCGTTCTTGTAAAGCTCCTCAATCCTCTTTGCCGATTGCAGAGACTCCGTTTTTGCCTCAATAAGAGCATTCTGTTTTTCGAGAATTTGCTGCTCAATCTTTTCTTTCTGTGTAGCCAGCTTCAAATAATGTGTTATAACCTGTGCTGATGCTGTTCCTTCCATCAACTGCTTCTCTGCAAGGTCAACCGCTAAAGAAATCAGCTGGTTTTCCCTTGCCTTAGGGCTCAAAGCAGGCCTAACCTTACGCCCTGTCTCGGAATTATCTGTATTTTTACCCTTTTTCATCTGCTTTTCGCCTCCTTTTCATAAAATGCAAAGCAGTTTCAATATACTTTTGCCCAAAAATTACAGTGTTTGAAAGAACCCATAGAGCCGATAATTTCCTTCCAATCCGCTGAAAGGAGTAAGAAACAAAAGAAAGGAGGAACCCGACAAATGCCTAAAATCGAAATCAGCCCTACGAGCTCTTCCAAACACTATAAAAACCTTCTGAAAAATATCCCCCGGAGAATTTTCAAAGACCGCCGCGATGCAGGAGAGGGTGCATTTTTTGCAACACCCCCTATATCTAAAAAATTTAAAGAGGTGACGTTGTTACATTCAAATTTTGAAATTTTTTATTTCAACTTTCAATCTGAATTTCATCTGCTTTTCTTTTTACCTTTTTGTAAATGTTCATAAAATCATACTTAATGATTTCATCAATAGCTTTCTCTACCTCCGAATCGTTTTCTTTATCTGTAAATTGATTGAAAGTTTTGGCTATCCTTGCTAAATATCCGCAGGTGTGATAGCCTTTTTCTTCATCATACAGAAACCAAGAAGTAAACTCATCAAAAGGGTCGAAAGGATTGTCAATTGTTGTTATTGCAGACCTGTATTCCGATGTTGTTTTGTTCATATGATAAGTTCACTCCCTTCATTTCAAATATTTTGTTGCTGCTGATGTGGAAATACCCAAAGCTTCGGCAATTTCGGCTGTGCTGTAGCCTGAAGCAGCCATTGCTTTAATCTTTGCAATTTTAGCATCACTCAAGGCAGTGGTCGTTCTCGGCGTTGCCCTTTGTCTTAAATCGTCAATGTTTGTATTATTAAGTATTTGAGTAAGCTTGTTTTCACTTATTGCACCTGCTTGAATTGCTTCCCATTCTTTGTCTGTAATGTCGATTGATTCTCTTTTTGCGCCCACAGAAATGCGAGCATCTGTAAGAGCCTGTTGATTTGCTTTTTTGATTGCGGCTTTTGTCATATCGGGATTGTCTTTTTTCATAGCAGCAACTTTAGCATTGGCAAGAATCTGAGCCTGTCTTTCTTTTGGTGCGTTCTTTAACGCAACATTGAGTTTAGCCATAAGCGAATCAACTTCTGTCTGATAAGTTGCTTTTGCAGAAGCGGAATACTCTATTTTCCCTGTATTTACCATTTCTTTTCTTGCCTGATTGGCTAAAGATTTCATTTTATTGGCATATTCAGCATAGGCTTCTTCCTGCGGTGTACCAGAGGAAAGGGTATAGGTGTCATTGGTCTCCGCCATTTTGGTACTCTGCTGGGTTCTGACTTTAGTTTTTCCGTTCTTGTCGGTGTACTCCTCATATACTTCCTTATAGGTCAGTTCCCCTGTTTCCTTATTGATTTGGGGGCTGCCTTTTCTCTTAAGGACAGTCTCTTGGGACTTGGCTCTTGATATGAGGGTAGCTGCTCCTTCGTGATACCTGCCGTTCTCATCAACAGTACCCTGGTACCTCTTTTTAAGGGCGGCTATATTGTTGTCTGCCTCACGGGCCTTATAGTCAAGGTGGTGCTTCTCCGCATCTATGACTACCATACTATGCCGCACAGCCCTCGCAAGCTCGTCATCGTTTGCTCCCTTAAGGGTCATATCAGTAATAAGGTTTGAAATCATACCCATCTCCGTCTGGGTATTCTTCATTTCTTTAAAAGTACCCGGTTCTTTACCTCCATATTCAAGTTTTGGGTCGAAGCCCTCAAGCTCTTTCAATGCGTGGGTAGAAACAATATTTACGGAACTGGTCGAAGAGTTACAGGGTATAACCATAACCGTATCACCGTCGAAGTCAGCTCCCGACAACCGCTCTGCCACCTTAGAATTAATACCGATTGCATCGGCAGGTGTGTTGCCTAAAACCTTTTTACCCTCAGCCTGTTTATTGTTGACAGTCAAAATAGGTATTTCAAATGTACCGCCGTGAGGGTATCTTATCAGGGCTACCGTTTCGCCGTTCTTGTAATTTGGCGCATAAACCTCATTGTCTTTTATCGTGGTAAGAGGTAATATAACCTGATACTTTTGTCTCGGCAACGCTGCTGCCTGTAAATGAATTGCCGCTGAATCACAGTCATCGGCGAAGGATTTAAGCAAAGCCTTCTTAACGGTAGGATTTGTGAGAGAACAAATCTCATCATACTCTGCCTGTTTATCCGATGAGGCTAAGTTAAGCTGTTTTTTAATAAGCTGCATACTCTGCTTTGAAAGAAACTGTGACGGAAGAGAATCACTCCAGTCTCCCCAGTCTCCTTCTTCCGCTCTTTTATTGATTAGAGAAAGCTGTTCCTTTCCGTCTTTGTCAATATAATAGCTTTGTCCGCCGTGTTCCTTTATTAAGGAGCCAAAGGGATTGTTCGGGTCGGTTTCGGATATCTTTTTAAGAACTTCCATTTTCGGAACAGAACTGCTCTTGTTGGTGTTGAATCTGACATCAACACCATCGGGAAGGTCGTCGGAATATACAGCCATCCCTTTTAAATATCTTGTATCATCAACCAATATTCGAACCTGTGCATAATGAGATTCCCCCAAAGACAAATCCTCAACACCTCTACGTATTTCAATAACTCCGTCTTTGTCTTTTCCGCCGTCTTCGGCATAGCAAATCTGTAATCTGCTTGAATCCATACTTTTGGGATAGACAAAGGCTTTTTTAAATGTTTCGCCGTCGTCATATGAAATATAATTATTAAGAGAGTGCACGTTTTCAAAATCGTAAATATCTTTATGCTGGGTTCCGGGAGGGCAGAGAACTTTTATGTTAGTCTGCTTTCCCGGATTCGTTGCTTGGGGAACACCACCACCGTAAACCTCATAGCCTTCAAGCTCCAAAATATAAAGAGCCTGATTCAGCTTTTCCTTAGAAACGCCCAGTTCACGTTCAACACCCGTTCCAACGTCAATCATACCTTTTTCGTCAACCTTCTGCCTTAAAAAATCAGCGGTTTTTTCAGCCTGATTCATTCTTGCTTCGGCATTTTTGTTAAGAAGAGAGCGAACGGAAGAATCGTTTTTAAAGCCCATTTTAACGGCAATTTCATTAAGGCTATAGCCCTTTTCACGAAGTCCTTTTGCTGTTTCAACAGCCAAGGCTCTCTGCTCATTTTTTTGCCAAAGACTTTTGTACTCTGAGCTGGGTTGTAGTCAGTCCGATAGATTTCGCAATTTCGGCTTCGCTTAAGCCCTATTTTTTAAGTTCATTGACACGGCTTAAAAAATCACCGCTGTGCTGATAAGGGTTTTCGCCTGAACCCCAAGGATAACGCCCTGACCGTCTGGGCATTCCGTAATGTATCAAAATATCATTGTTCATAGCGAACCCTCTCTTTCCTTAATTTGGTTTATGATTTTGTCAAAGGTAATAATCTTGTCCATTATGGGAACGATGTCCTCCGCTGTTGGTTTGAAAAATATAATTTCGTCATTCTGATAAAGACGAAGTTCAATGTCAATATCAGAGGGCTTGTGTTTGTATTCCAAACAAAAAAGAGCAGCATAAATTTCAAGCTGCTCCATGTGTGCCTTTGTTACACCTGTTTTTAAATCGTGTATTCTTAAAAGCTTATCTCTGAATATAATTGAATCGGCTGTACCGAAACAGTTTTCAGAAAAATATAATATTTGCTCCGGCATCATTTTATAACCGATTGCGTCATTAACATACATATTCAACGTCTTTTTGGATTTGGGAAGCTTCTGCCCTAACCTTATACACTGAGCCGCAAAGTCGTGAAGAATTGTTCCCTTTTGTGTAGCCAAAAATTTTGAATATGTTTCAGCCACCTTTGTATCATCGTAGTTGACCCAATGATACTTGCTGGCGTCTAAAAAAGCGTGCTGACCTTCAAGATTTGAATGTTTGTTCCAATTCATTCAAAATTTCCTCCTTATTTTCGGGACAAATGAACTTTGAAAATGACATTTTATTCATAAGTCCCACATAATACTCTTGATTTGGCTGTCTTTTGGCCTTCGCACTTTTTTTGCATTCCAAAGAAGCCCATTTGTCATTGTAAAGCACAAGCAAATCGGGAATACCCTGAATATAATCCGAATCATTCTTTAAAACCATACAGCCTCGAAATCTATTCTTAAGCTCCTTTATAAGACCTGCCTGAAACTTACTTTCCGTCAAAATATCAAGCCTCCCTGTAATTTGTCCAAATGAAAAAGAGAAAGTACAATATCAAAAAATGGATATTGTCTCTCTCTTCATAAAAGGCAATGTTTTTTGTGCGAAGAAAAAAATATAATTTGTTAAGTTGAGGAATTTTCCTCTGTTTCGTCCATTGTTATCTCAACGTCCTTTTGTTTATGCAAATGTGATGAAATATCTTTTACTTTCTTTTTAGCTGTACCAAATATATCGTTTATCTTTTGTTTACTCTTTTCCTGTTCGGGATTTTCTTGTGTTTTTTTGGCTAACTGTTCCTGAGCCCTTTGAGCTTTTTGAGTTTTCTTCTCTAATTGTTCTTGGGCTTTTTGGGCTTTTTGTTCGGAACGCTCTTTAGCTTTCTGTGCTTTTTGAGCTTTTTTCTCTAACCGCTCTTGTGCCCTTTGAGCTTTTTGGTTTTCGTTTTCTTCATAAATGCGTTTACTTTCGTCTATAACTTCCTGCGTTATATACTTTACTAAAACACTTGACCCGGGTTCAACTTTTTGACCGACTTTCGGTTTTGTTTCGACAACCTGATTGTTAATATAATTTCTATACTTTTTATCGGCATCTGTTATAGAAATTGCAATTGATATTACCTCCAAGCTGTTTTTATTAATAAGTTCCGTAGCTTGTTCTAATGACAGCGGAAAATTACTGTCCCCAACTTCCGGTACAGCTACTAACCTTTTCCGTTCCTCAAGCATTTCATTTACAACTTCAACCGTTTTATTTACCGCCGGTGCCGCAGCCTCCGCAGCTGCTCCCACAACCGAACCTTTTGTACCAATAGCTGTTACCGCAGTACCCAACGCTGCAACAACACCCATTGTTCTATTTTTATTACTCATTACGTAATTCCTCCCGAACACACTAAATATAATAGATTACCACATTTGCTTAATTATAC
>JAJQBF010000265.1 GCA_021203425.1 Clostridiales bacterium
ATAAATATTTTTTTCTGAATTTTCAATACTTGATAATTGGAAAATTGTGTGGTAGTATTTAAATATAAAGAGTTTGTATTATAACTCAGAAAATTACGGAAGGGAGTTAATGAAATGGACATAAGCAGATTGCAGTCAATTCTTAAAATAGGGGAAAATATTGCGGTTGAATTTAAACGCTGCGGAAACGGAATTAAAGATGACACATATGAAACCGTATGTTCATTTTTAAACAGATTCGGTGGGGATTTGTTTTTGGGTATTTCAGATGACGGTGTTGTCTGCGGTGTGTCCGAAAAGGCTGCCGACGATATGGTGAAAAATTTTATCAGTTCTATAAGCAATCCAAACCTTTTTTCTCCCACTATATATTTAACTCCCGAGATATTAAAAACCGAAGATGGAAAAACTATTATTCATGTTTATATTCCGCCTTCTGCTGAAGTTCACAAATTTAAGAGGGTTGTTTACGACCGTATTAATGATTCAGACGTGAAAGTGACGTCTACATCGCAAATTGCGCAGATGTACATACGAAAACAAAATATTTTTACCGAAAAAAAGATATTTCAGCATGCATCGATAGAAGATTTAAGGCTTGATTTACTTCCGAGGGTTAGAAAAATGGTTGTAAATAATGCCGGCGGAAAGCACCCTTGGAGCAGTATGGACGATAAAGAACTGCTTGAAAGCGCAGGATTATATGGAAGGGATATGGAAACAGGAAAAAAGGGATATAATTTAGCTGCCTTACTTTTGCTTGGCAAAGACGACGTTATTTTGAATGTATGTCCGGCTTATATGACAGATGCTTTAGTAAGAAAAGTAAATATAGACAGATATGATGACAGAGAGGTTGTAAGAACAAATCTTATTGAAAGCTTTGACAGATTAATGGAATTTGCAAGAAAAAATTTGCCTGATAAATTTTTCCTCGAAGATATAAACAGAGTAAGTCTAAGGAATATATTGGCAAGGGAGATGATAAGCAATACACTTATGCATAGAGAATATACCAGCTCATATATTGCAAAATTTATTATAGAAAAAGATCGAATGTATGTTGAGAATGCAAACAGGGCAGCTAAAGACGGTTATATAACTCCCGCCAGTTTGGAACCCTACCCGAAGAATCCAATTATAGCATCGTTTTTCAGACATATTGGCTTAGCCGACACTCTTGGCTCAGGGACGAGAAATCTTTTTAAATACAGTAAGTATTATTCCGGTTCCGAACCGAAATTTATAGAGGGTGATATTTTTAAAATTTTAGTTCCATTAAACGATGAATATTCATATGATTACGAGGCAAATGAAGGAAACAGCGATAAAAATGAAACTAGCACAAAACCGAATGATAAAGAAGAAACTAGCACAAAAACTAGCACAAAAACTAGCACAAAAACTAGCACAAAAACTAGCACAAAACCAAATGATAAAGATAAAACCGATATAAGCAGCGCTAACGAAACCTGCTTATTGAAATTGTCATCAAACGAAGGAAAGATATTGGAGATTATAACGGGGAATTCGAATATAACAATGAGGGAAATTGCCGATATTACGAAACTATCCTATGGCGGAGTTCGTTATATAATAGATAATTTAAAGAAAAAAGGCATTGTAAGCAGGATCGGATCTTCAAGAAACGGAAGGTGGAAAATAAAAATGTAAATTAAACATAGGGAGGTAGTGCATTATGAAAATTTATCTTGACTTTAGCATAACAGGGCAAGGTATTGATGTCGAAAAAATTAATGATATTTTGGGTTTTCTGCCTACAAAATCATCGGATATCAGATATAATTTTTGGCAGTGCAGGATTGAAGAGATGCGTGAACCATATTGGAACTATAAGACAGAAAAAGTGCATACGGAAGATTCTGACATTCAAATAGGGGAATTTTTGAAAAAATTTGACGGTAAGGCTGATAAGCTTAAGGCATATTTTACAACCTGTGGGCATATGCCGAAGGTGAGCCTGGGGCTTATTATTTGTCCCGACGAATATAACGAAGAGGGGAATGAGGTTTTATGCTTTAACAGTGTAAGTATATCAAGAGAAAATATAAAAAAACTGGCAGATCTGAATTGTGAAATTTATTTTGATTAGAGAAATGCCGAATAATTCAAGCTGAAAAGCAGCAGTAAGCGGCTTTACAAAGATTTCACATATATTTTACTTTTGCGTGGTAGATATTATTGTACGGGGAAATGTATACTGTAGGTAAAATCGGCTTAGTGTTATGATGACGAAGTTATTATAATTTTACCGAAAAAACAAATATTTTTATTCGAACGGAATTGGAGGCAGCTTATATGCTTATATATGTAATTGAAGACGACGAAAGTATAAGAGACTTAATAAAAATTGCTTTGGAGGGCAACGGCTTTGATGTCTGCGCATTCGAAACAGCCGAAGAGGGTTTGGCGAAAATCGAGAAAGACAAGCCGTCGCTCGCCATTCTTGATATAATGCTCCCGGGAATAAGCGGAATAGAGGCTTTAAGACTTCTTCGAAACAGCAAAAGCAAGGCGCTTAAAAGACTTTCGGTAATTATGCTTACGGTGAAGGACAGCGAAAGAGATAAAATAAGTGCTCTTGATACAGGAGCCGATGACTATATTACAAAGCCTTTCAGTATTTTGGAGCTTATGGCAAGGGTACGTGCCCTTATTCGCCGCACAGAGGAAACAAAAAAGGCAGAAAACGAAATTAAGTTGGGTACAATTACAATAAAGGTCGACAGCAGAGAGGTTTTTGCCGACGGCGAGCTTGTAGCTTTGACATTTAAAGAGTATGAGCTTTTGTTATATCTCATTAAGAATGAAAACAGAGTTATTTCAAGAGATGAACTCCTTCGTGAAATTTGGGGCTATGACTACACAGGGGAAACCAGAACAATAGACATTCACGTAAGAACAACAAGGCAAAAACTTAAGCAGGCAGGCAGCTATATTAAAACAATAAGGGGTATGGGTTATAAGGCAAGTGAGGATTCGGTATGAGAAAAGCGGTTTTCGGAGGATTTATAAAAATAATAATCATAACCCTTGCCATATGTGCATTTACATTTTCTTATTTTATGACGAGATATTCTCTGAAACAGACTGAAAATGAAATGCATTATTGTCTGAATCTCATAGATTATATTCTCGATTATTCGGAAAATCTTCAGGAACAGATAGAGGAAATAAACCCACTTGTTTTAGACAGACAAAGCCGAATAACGATTATGGACACAACAGGCAGGGTTGCTGCGGATACCTCCGAGGAAATAGACTACAGCGAAAACCATATTGACAGAGAGGAAGTCAAGGGGGCTGTAGAAACGGGAACGGGCATTTCCGTAAGACGGTCGGAAACGGAAAATAGGGAATTATTATATTATGCCGTTGTTTCTCAAAAAGGTGATTATATTATAAGACTCGCCGTACCTTATAACGGAAAGGCAGCTTTTCTTAAGGCTATGTTTTTATCTGTTTTTGCTTGTATTATACTTGCAATTTTGGTTGCCTATGTTATAGCAAGACGAATTTCTCATAGTATAACCAGACCTTTAAGCGAAATATCTGACGAGCTTTTAAAAATTAAAAACGGCGACGAAGGTTTGAGTAACGGTTTGAATTTTAAAAGCTATAAATATGATGAAATAAACAATATAGCAGAGGCAAAGGAAACTCTGACGAAAAGAGTAAACAAAAACATTGAAAGACTGAGAGCGGAAAAGAACAAGGTGGAATACATTCTTGACAATATGAGCGACGGCATTATATTTATTGACAGCGGCAGCGAGGTTATAAATATAAACAAGGCTGCAAGAGAAATGTTGGGCAGTGAAAAAGCATCAGGGCAGAATATAGCTATGTATACCCATAATATAAGAATATTGGAGAGCACGTCCCAAGCTATCGAACAGGGAGAAGACAGCATTTTCGATATTAAAACGGAAAATAAAAAAACAGCCTCGGTTCATGTTAAGTCTATACACGGTGAAAATGATGCCGCCGCAAGTATTCTTTTAATAGACGTGACCAATGTCAGAGAAAATGAAAAAATGCGTCAGGAGTTCTTTTCCAATGCATCGCATGAGCTTAAAACTCCCCTGACCTCTATACAAGGCTATTCCGAACTGCTGACAGGCAATTTGAATTTCAGTGATGAGCAGAAAAACGTATTTTTGGAGAGAATAAAAAAAGAAACAAAAAATATGACCTCTCTTATAAATGATATACTTATGATTTCAAGACTTGAAAACGGTGAAATAGCCGAAATAAAGACGGAAATAAAACTTAAATCTATGGTAAACGATATCCTTGCGGCGAAGGAGCCTAATATAAAGGAAAAAAATTTAACCGTAACAACGGAGTGCGAAGACATTTCATTACACGCAGAATACAAATATTTTTATCAGCTTTTAAGCAATATAATCAGCAATGCTGTTAAATATAATAAAGACAACGGCAGCATAAGCATTAAAATATATAAGGATAAAGGTTTGAATATTATTGTTTCCGATACGGGAATAGGAATTCCGCCTAAGTCAAGAGAAAGAGTTTTCGAACGTTTTTACAGAGTAGACAAGGGCAGAAGTAAAAAAATCGGCGGTACAGGCTTAGGGCTTGCTATTGTAAAGCATATCGTAAATTATTATAACGGCAAAATAACCCTTAAAAGTAAGGAAGACAAGGGTACCGTAATCAGCATAAAAATATAAAAAAGACAGCTTTCGTTAAACCGGAGTTTTCAAACGAAAGCTGTCTTTGTATATTAATTCTTTTGCTGATTCAGAAAATCTTGTCTTTCTTTTATTCTCTTAGACATAATGTAAATTTGGTCGCCGCTTACATCATGTCTGAATTTTTGGTAATTTCTGTCAAAGAAATTGTGATAATGGAATAGGGCTGTACCTTTGGCAAGTACAGACACCAATATTCCTGCGGCTCTGAAAAAGAAGTCATGATGATCCCACATACGAATATTATCGTCCCAGCCTATTTTTCTTATGCTGTCTGTTCGTGCTAAAAAACAGTTAAGTGTTTTCCCCATAACAATATGTGTTTCATCGAGTTTTGTCAGATGGGGAATAATTAAAGGTCTTATTGCGTCTGCCATAGAAAACTGATTATATTCTTTTTCTGCTGTCTTGTCAGGATTTCGGCAAAAAATAGCGGTTAAGCGGCAGAATGCGGCAAGGTCAACTTCCCGATGCTCCTGGAGATATTTAAGTTGTTCCCCTATTTTAGCACGTCGCGTTAAAAGTTCATCATCGTCCATACGCATTAAAAAGGGTGTTTTAACTTTTTCCAAAGCCCTGTTTAAACCATAACTCAAGCCGGAGTTAAAGGGGAGCTGAATGATTTCCAAATTGCCATTCCCCTCCCCCCCCCATATCTTAAGAGGTTCAGAGCTGTCATCGGCAATAATTACTTTTACCCCGGGATAATATGACTGAATATTTTTATATAGTCTTTTAGCCATTTTTTGACGTTCAAATGATTTGAACATAAATGTAACATTGTTTTTGACAAGTTCTATTTCTTCTTTATCCGGCTTTTTAGCCCCTTTGACCGCATATAAAATATCAAAAAACAGGTATTCTGTTTTGCATACAAAGTCATAAACAATATATGCCAAAGGCTGCAGCGGACTTGCCGTAATTTTTCGTGCAACTTTTCCCATAAATTCCTCCGTCTTTATAAATACAATTATTCTTCGGGTATATCAATATTGGGTTCGCAGCAGAGGCAGTCATCGTTTAAGTCAATAACTATGTCGCTCATTGAAACCTTATCCTTGCCTAATGCATCGGGTATAATTGAAAAAGCGTTGCTTATGCCGTCCTGTGCGGCGTCAAAAGGCAGTTTGGAAACGGAACTGAGTGAGGCGACTGCTCCGTGGGAATCCCTGCCGTGCATTGGGTTTGCACCGGGGGCAAAGGGTGTTCCGGCTTTTCTGCCATCGGGGGTTGCCCCTGTTGCTTTTCCGTAAACTACATTTGACGTAATTGTAAGAAGTGATGTCGTGGCAACGGATTCTCTGTAGGTTGTATTTCCTCTTGCGTATCTTGCAAATTCGTAAACAAGCTCATAAGCAAGGTCGTCAACTCTGTCATCGTCATTTCCGAATTTGGGGTAGTCTCCTTCAACAATAAAGTCTGTTGTTATGCCTTTTTCGTTTCTTACTGCCTTAACCTTGGCATATTTAATAGCCGAGAAAGAGTCAACAAGAACGGAAAGACCGGCAATACCCGTAGCAAACCATCTCTTTACTGTTGTATCGTGAAGAGCCATTTGAAGGCTTTCATAGCAGTATTTGTCATGCATATAGTGAATTATGTTAAGAGTATTTACATAAACTCTTGCAAGCCATTTTGCCATTTCCTTATATTTTTCATAAACCTCGTCGAAATCAAGATATTCGCTTGTAACGGGAATTGTCTTAGGTCCCACCTGTTTTCCGGTCATTTCATCTACACCGCCGTTAATAGCGTAAAGAAAGCATTTCGCAAGGTTTGCTCTTGCGCCGAAAAACTGCATTTCCTTTCCCACCCTCATAGAGGATACACAGTAGGCAATAGCGTAGTCATCGCCGTGAATAACTCTCATAAGGTCGTCATTTTCATATTGAATAGATGATGACTCAATTGAAGTCTTTGCGCAGAAACGCTTGAATTTTTCGGGAAGTCTTGTTGACCAAAGAACTGTCAGGTTAGGCTCAGGGGCTGCTCCCAAATTTGAAAGTGTGTGGAGATATCTGAAAGACATCTTTGTAACAAGTGTTCTGCCGTCTATGCCCATACCGCCGATTGACTCGGTAACCCATGTGGGGTCGCCTGAGAAAAGCTCGTCATATTCCTTTGTTCTGGCGAATTTAACCATTCTCAGTTTCATAATGAAGTGGTCAATAAATTCCTGAATTTCCTTTTCGGTAAATGTGCCCTCTCTTAAATCTCTTTCGGCATAAATGTCAAGGAAGGTTGATGTTCTGCCCAGCGACATAGCGGCGCCGTTTTGACTCTTTACTGCGGCAAGATAGCCGAAATAAAGCCACTGTATAGCCTCTTTTACGTTTGATGCAGGTTTTGAAATGTCATAGCCGTAAAGTTGACCGAGCTCTTTAAGTTCTTTTAAAGCCTTAATTTGTTCGGAAACCTCTTCTCTGTTTCTTATAACATCTGCATACATTATAACCCTTGAATGGTTTTTCCAGCTTTCCTTGTCTTCGATAAGCTTGTCAACACCGTAAAGGGCAACTCTTCTGTAGTCGCCGATTATTCTTCCTCTGCCGTAGGCATCGGGAAGACCCGTAATAATATGGCTTGAACGGCAGGCTCTCATTTCGGGTGTATATGCATCGAAAACACCGTCATTGTGGGTCTTGCGGTATTTTTTATAAAAGCTGACAAGCTGTTTGTCAACCTCATAGCCGTGGTCTGTACAGGCTTTAACGGCTACTCTTATACCTCCGTTGGGCATAAAGGCTCTCTTTAAGGGCTTGTCTGTCTGTAAGCCTACAATAGTTTCGCTTTCTTTATCTATATATCCGGCAGGGTGAGATGTTATTGTGGAAACAATTTTGGTATCCATATCAAGAACACCACCGATCTCTCTTTCCTTTGCCATAAGGTCTAAAACTTCGTTCAAAAGTTTGTCTGTTCTCTCTGTGGGACCTTCAAGAAAGGTTTCGTCGCCTTCATAGGGAGTGTAATTTCTTTGTATGAAGTCTCTGACGTCAATTTCTCTGTTCCAATTACCTTTTACAAAATCTCTCCATTGGTTTTCCATAGTGATTATTCCTCCTATAATTTACAGACTAAGTTAGCCTATGATAACTATAATAATATTTATTGCGGAATATGTCAAGGGATATTTTGCAACAGTTCAGCCGTAACTTTTGTATAAGACACGAGCGGAGCGCCAAATAACGAGCAAAAATTGAGCCGTGAAACGGCGTCGGCTGCGCAGCAGACGCTTTGCGAGTTTATTTGGGCTGAACTGTTACAATTCATTATGTTATTTTAAAAATTTCTTATATATTCCCGAGATAAAACTATAATATTACCTTTTATATA
>JAJQBF010000170.1 GCA_021203425.1 Clostridiales bacterium
GTACTGGCATTTGGTATAAAACCATATAAAAAAGCGTTCCCATATTTCAGTAAAGAAATCGGTGAACGCAAAAAAGGACTGTCACATAAATTGATATTTTCAATCTATGTGACAGCCCGATAGTTGTTATTAATATTTTATAAAGGTTGTATTCTAAATCTTTTTATAATAATACTGACCGTCAGCAAATTTTTCGGCGGAAATCTCTGTGAAAAAATTTATATCGCCCATATGCTTATCTTTAAATTTCCTCATCTCTTCCAAAATTTCAGCTGTTGTTATAGTCTTTCTTTTACTATCACACATCTTTTCGGAATGATGAGATGAGTCGCAGACAGAGCAGTAAGTTTTTGCCGATGCGGAACCAAAGTATTTCTCCCATTTGTTTTCTTTAACCCACCTGTATTCTGTCCAACAGCCACAGCAATTATTTTCTTTGCTGTAAAATTTGCTATAATCGTTCAGTCTGACTGCAATCAGAAACGGCATTGTTTCCGTAAATCTGTTTTCCATAATTATATCCTGTTTTAAGTTGTTTAATATTATTTTCAGCCTTCTGCTTTTTTACTCAAATCAATATTCGGCTTTATCTGCAAAAGAGCTTCATCTGTAACAAGTTTTCTGATGTCTTCAGGAAAATGACGTTTCTCTACATTTACAGACTTTGATTTATATGTAATATTGTTAAATTTCTTTTCTCTGTAACTCTTAGACAAAACAGTAACTATCTCATTTCTGCCGTAAATAAACTTCCGTATATCGCCTTGAAGAAGCCCTATAGGATAATAATTACTGGATTTTGTTTGCCCCATTGTCATTGCGTATGTTGTGTTGCCTACACCTACATCAGCTTTAATAAAAATACCCTGATTTGTAAAACTGCCTATTGAAGTAGCCTGATACTGTATACTCATAGCCTGAGTTAATACCGACAATTTCTTGAAGGTGGTAAATTTGTTTACAAATTCAAATTCATCTGCCGACAATGTGTTGTTAATGGCTTTTTCATAAAATTTCTGTGCCTTCAAAGAAGTGGAAACACCCGTAAAATGCAGATAACACCAACTTCTGAAACCGACCTTATAGCAGTTTATATCAAAATTCCTTATACCAATAAAAAGCAAATCATTATCGCACAAATTCTTTTTAAATAATTTTGCACCGTTCACAATTATTTGAGCAGCCTCTTGTTTGGTATAAATTGCTTCACCGTTTCTGTTGTACCTCATAGCCGACGGTTTTCCTTCCTTATAAATTACATACTAAAGGGGCTGATATATCGACAGATATAAAAGCCCCTGTTATATTCCGTCTGATTTTTTCGTTGTCCGCCAACAGGTGCAAGCCCTTATGTCTTGCTTTACTCTCAGATTTTTTCGTTGTCTGCCAACAGGTGTAAGCCCTTATGTCTTACTTTACTCTCGGATTAATTCGTAGGAGTCAGACCTCCCGATGGGGCCCCTGCTTCGCAGCTTTTCCCATCCACTATCTATATTATACCGAATTTTCGGCTCTATGTCAACCAAAACGAAAAAATTTTATTTTCAGCCCTTTAACGATAAGCGTATCCTTTCTTCTTCTCTGATTTTACAGGTATATTCGTTTTAATAGGTATGTCTTTTTTATCCTTTGCTTCGCTGTCGGACTTTTCGGGAGTATCATTATCATTATTTTTCATGGTTAACTCCACATTGAGTTTTTCAAGCCGCTGTTCCTTTTCGTGCAGCTCATCAAGCCTTGAGAAAGGCTTGTCTATTTCCGCTTTGGTATTGGCAGCATTTTTTTCGAGGGCTTCAAGTTTTTCAACATAGGTGCTGCGTTTGTTGTCAAGGCTGTTTATGGCATTGTCAATTCGGGTAATATTGCCGTAAATATCATTACCGAGAGGAAAAGTAAATGTGGCATTGTTTCTGAGTATCATATTGAACTCGTGGGAAAATGAATCAAACTTTACAGAAGCCTTAAATCCTCTGTATTCTCCGACGGGTCTTTCCTCGCTGTCCGAAACTATTGACATTAAGGTGAGCAAAGCCTGTCCGGCTTCTTTCTTATCCGAATATAGTTTGCCGCTTACAGTCATTCCCGTAAATTCTGTACTGCTTTTTGTTTTTTTCGGCAACAGCAATGTCGGCGTCAACAGCATTTATCATTTCTGTATATTCTTTTTGTTTTGCTAGATAGGCTGTCATTATAAAATTCTGCATATCACGTTTTTCTTTCTGCCATTCACCAAACAAGGTATGCAGCTTTGCAACTTCAATATCCAAATTCATCTTTTCCTGTATTCGTGGATCGCCGGCGGCTATTGCTTTAATCTGAGCGTAGTTAAGCACACTTTCGTCAACGTCCTCCGCTGAACGTGCTGGAGATTTGCTTGTCATAATCTGACTTATAAATCGCTGTTTGTTTTCGACAATTTGATACAAATACGAAACAAATGTGCTTTTTGCTATGTAGTTGTAAATGTCAACATCTTTGTTTAAATTGCCCTGTCTTATAATTCTTCCGTTGCGTTGTTCCAGCTCAGCGGGTTTCCAAGGGCAGTCACAGTGATGTACGGCTTTTAATCTTTTTTGGCAGTTTACACCTGTTCCCAGTTTGCTTGTAGAGCCTAACAACACACGCACTTCACCATTATTAACTTTGGTAAAAAGATTTTGTTTCTGAACATCTGTTTTGCAATCATGGATAAAGGCAATTTGTTCTTTGGGTATGCCCTTGTCAATTAATTTTTTCTTTATATCATCATAAACATTAAATCCTGTGGTGTTAGGTGTTGAAAGGTCGGAAAAAATTATTTGTGTAGATTTGTTTTCGGCTTCGTTCTGCCAAATTTTAAATACATTTTCCACACACATATTGATTTTGCTGTTTGGTTCATCGGGCAAAAGCGGATTCATAAGTCTTTGGTCTAAGGCGAGCTTTCTTCCGTCATTTGTGACTGCAAGCATATTGTCCTCTGTGGGGTCTACTAAACGGTTTCGGATTTTCTCGGCTCTTGTCGCAAGTTCGTCAACCATATCCTTTTGATGTTGGCTTGCTTCTGCCGATATGGTATGGAAGTGTGCTTCGGAGACAGGAAGATTCAAAACATCGCCAGTCTTAACGTTCACTACCTCTTTGAACATATTCATAAGTTCGGGCAGATTTGAAAATCTTGCAAATCTCGTTTTCATTTGATAGCCCTTGCCTTCCGGAGCTAACTCCAAAGCCATTTTTGTCTCCGCATAGGTGCTTGCCCAACTGTCAAAATTGTCTATATGAAGTTCTTTCGGCTTGTCATTTTGAAGGTATCTCTGCATTGTGAAAAGTTTCGATTTTGTTTTCAAGGGCTGATTCTGTGTTTTGGTTTTTTCTTCGACTTTTTCAGCCTTTTCGGATTCCTTTCTTTCGGCTTCAACAGCCTTGTCGGGTAAGACTTCCTTTGTTTTAGGCTTATCTTTGCCTGTTATAAGCCTTACCATTTTCTCGCTGTCTTTATCTCCTGCTTCGGTTGCTTTTCTGTAATATTTAAGAGCCATCTTTTTATCAGGCTCAACACCTCTGCCACGATAATATATTTCCGCAAGCTTTTTTAAAGCCGGCTTATTTCCGAGGTCCGCAGCCTGTTTGTAAAGCTCAAGAGACTTTTCAAGATTTCTTTCAACTCCAAGCCCGAAAGTATAACAGACAGCAAGGTTAAGGTGAGCCAAATCGTCTTTACGTTCAACTGCTTTTTCAAAACACTCTACAGCTTTTTTATAATCTTGCTCCGTACCCTCGCCGTTAAGATAGCAGCAGCCTAAGTTATTCAAAGCTATAACATCTCCGCTTACGGCGGCGGATTTATATAGTTTGAAAATCATTTCAAGATTTTCACTCTTATTCGATTCCAAAGTAATAGCAAGATTTCGTTTTGCTTCGGGATAGTCAGCTTCGGTAGCCTTAACAAAATATTCTACAGCCTGTTCTTTATCTCCCAAAGAATAATAAATTTTACCCAGTTCATTTAAAGCCGCTTCGTTATTTCTTCTTGCCATTGCTCTCAGCCTGTTTATGTAATCATCGGTCTTTTCAAACTCTTTGCTGCTGTTGGTGTCAATATTGTGCTTGTAAATATCAACGTATTTTCGACCATATAAAGGAACAGGCTTAAAGCAGTCCGGCAGATAAGGCTCACTTATATGAATTTCCTTTTTGCTTGAACTGCGGCTTTTCTTTTCTATTACCTCATCAAAATTCAAATCTTCTATAACCTCTTTTTTACTTTTTGCCATTACATCACCGTCCTTTCTTTGGTTTGTCGGCAAACATCAGCTTGAAATTTACATATTTACCGCCGGTATCGTCAAGGATAATATCCGCTTCATATGTTTTTCCTGTTTTCTCCGAATACAAATCCTTAAAATGAACTTTTCCTTTTTCCAAAAGCTGAACGGCAATGTCTTTTGTTATAGACGTCCTCTTACTGCTGAAAAACTTGTTTTCTTTCCAAAGCACAAAGGAGCAGTCTCTGTTTTCACAGTAAAAATTCAGCTTCCCCTCATAAATCTTACTGCCGCAGCGAGGGCAGACACCTATTGCCTTTCTTTCATTGAAAGACTCTTTCATATTTTCCACAATACCTGTTGTCTTTATAATATTCTTAACATAATCAGCAATGTCCGTCATAAAACTGCCGCTGTCAGCCTGTCCTTTGGCAATCAGGGAAAGCCTGTTTTCCCATTCGGCAGTCATTTCAGCTGATTTCAGCTTTTCGGGCATAATGGAAATAAGGGCTTTTCCTTTTGGTGTGGAAACAAGGCTTTTCTTTTCCCTAATCACATATCCTCTGTAAATAAGATTTTCGATAATGCCTGCCCTTGTTGCCGGAGTACCAAGCCCTTTACGCTCAAACATCATCATTATCATAAGCAGCATTGCCGACTCTTTCCATAGCCGCAAGCAGAGTATCTTCCGTATAGGGTTTAGGCGGGGCGGTGTAATGCTCTGCTATTTTTGAAGTAACGGCAAAAGAATCACCTTTATTTATAATGGGCAAATGTGAAACTGTCTTTTCTGAGACTTCATTATTATCAAAGCCCTTTGCTTTTATAAAGTCGCAAAAATTCTCCTCAATAGCTTTATAACCTTTGCTTATAACGGTTTTGCCGCTTACCGAAAACAATGTGCCGTTGCAGTCAAGCGTTACACTTGTATTTTCATACTCATATTTATAAGCTGTAGCAGTCAAAAGCCTTTCGGAAATTAAATATAAAATCTTCCTGTCCGTATCTCTCAACGAATCAATATCCGCATACCGTATATTTGCAGTTGGGATAACTGCGTGATGGTCGGAAACCTTTGAACTATCCATAATTGCTTTTATATTCGGCTCACTCTCTGCCGATTTGGCAAAGCCGAAGGTAGTTTTTATAACACCTATAACCTTTCCTGCTATTTCTTCCATATCCTCAGTCAAAAACCGACTGTCGGTTCTCGGATAAGTGGCAAGTTTATTGTCATAAAGATTTTGAACCGAATCAAGAGTTTGCTGTGCCGTAAAACCATATAGCCTGTTTGCATCTCTCTGCAAAGATGTCAAATCATAAAGCTGCGGTGGACTTGTCCTTTTAACCTCACTTTTCACATCTTTAACAACAGCGTGAGTAAGCGAACATCTTTTCGCTGTTTCCTGTGCTGCTTGTAAGTCCTCAATTCTTTTACTTTCGGCAGTAAATGAGTCGCAGTTAATTTGTATTGTATAAAACTTTTTCCTTGCAAAAGATAAAATTTCATTGTCCCTGTCTGCAATCATTGACAGGGTAGGTGTCTGCACTCTGCCCATGCTGAGTGGCTTTATGCTGTTATACAGGGTTGAGAAAAATCTCGTCATATTCATACCCACAAGCCAATCGACCCGCTCTCTGCAAAGGACGGATTTATAAAGATTATCATAATATGAACCGTCATTTAAATTTTGAAAGCCTTCCATTATCGCACTGTCCTCAAGTGAGGAAATCCAAAGCCTTTTAAAAGGTTTTCTACAGCCTGCCATATTGTAAACGTGCCTGAAAATCAATTTCCCTCACGTCCGGCATCAGTAGCACATATAACACAATCAATAATTATATGATTCATAAGGTTTTTCAGTATATCAAACTGTTTCCTTGTATCTTTATTAACTGCATAGTTCCACTTTTCGGGAATAATCGGAAATTTACCCCAAGACTTAAATTCACTACCGTAACTATCCGGCTCGGCAAGTCCCACCAAATGACCATAGCACCAAGAAACTATATATCCGTTTCCTTGTAAATAACCATCTTTTCTCTCATTCGCCCCGATAACTTTGCCGACCGACATTGCAACTGAGGGCTTTTCACATATCACTAATTTATTTATTCAAATCACCTTCCTTTTGTTTTTTCAAATATTTTACCCATCTGTATTTAAGCTCCGGAGGAACACCGGTATTCCTTTTTCTTCTTCCTGTCCACATTTTACCACCGGCAATACCATCATTAGAAAAGCCGCTTGCTTTAAGACTTGTACCTAATTCGCTTTGCAAGGTATATGTAATAATTTTTCTGTAGCCCATTTCCTTTGCAACACGACAACAGGCATCGTAAAGCATAGAACAAGCGTTTTTGGCTCCATTCGTACATACCCTGTTAATTTCACAGGTAAATCCATCATCCAAATATCTGCTTACAGACCTGCCGCAAACGGCACAGCCAACCATATTTTCATTATCAAATAAACCAAGAGCAAACTTACAGCCGGCTGTTCCTCTGTGATGACGATGATTGGCATTTATATAAGCATTTGCTTCACGCAGTATCAGCGGTCTTATTTCCATAAATTTGCATTCACCTACTTTCTGTATTTATATAATTATCAATATCCTTATTCCGAAAAAAATCCTGCCCGAATTGAGCAGGATTTTAAAATAATATTTTCATAAACTTACTTTTCAAGAATTTCCATTTTAGGAGCATCAGTATTAACTGTATCATCAAAAACCATAGAGGTTTCTTCGGCAGCCACTCTTTCACGTCTTTGGTCAAGATATGTTTTCAAGTCAAAAAGCTTCACTTTGCCTGAATCGGCAATTTGGTTATACCTATCATGCCCCTCAAGCCTAAAACTTTTTTGACCTGAAAGGTCTAACCCCACGAATACGCAATATGCACTCATCGTTAGGCAAAATTCCAACCTCATCCGGTGTCATAAGTTCTCTGCCGATAATCTGGCCGCTTACTGAATAGCTGCCGCTTGTTCCTTTTTGGGTACTTGTACCCTTGTGATCAATTGTAGACTTTCCGAGCATATCCGAAATGTATTTGTTTACTTCCTGTTCACCTGAACCCAAGTACAAAATACTATCACAATTGCCGATAATCGTATTTGCATTGTCCCCGTACAAAGCCTTTATTTGAGCCGGGTTCTATACGATTACGCCCACAGAAATTTCTCTTGACCTTATAATAGAAATAATTTTTTTAAAGTCAGGGATCTGCCCGATATTGCTGAACTCGTCAATCAGACAGCGAACGTGTACCGGCAGTCTATTGCCTTTGTCACGATAAAAATTATCTGCCTTATCGCACAATTCTTTAAAAAGCTGTGCATACATAATTGATGCTAAAAAGTTAAAAGATGAAACCTTATCATCAATTATGATAAAAAGAGCCGTCTTTTTATCCCCCAATGACCGTAAGTCCATTTCATCATACATTGTCAATTCCTTGACTTCCTTGAGATCGAATGGGGCTAATCTTACACCACAGGAAATCAAAATTGACTTAGTTGTTTTTCCAGTAACTAATTGTCAAGAGTTTTTTCATATTTTTTAAA
>JAJQBF010000073.1 GCA_021203425.1 Clostridiales bacterium
GTATGGTATTCTGATTTACTTACTGTTATTTCATCTCCGTATTTTAAATCCGCCCGATATTCTCCGTCCGTAAAAACCGCTCCCACAGTTTCACGGTTCCTCGTGCTTATGGTTACGCTGTCTTCTCCCCCTATAACAAATGACCTTGCGTATAGGTTATGGGGGCATATTTGCGTTACTGCTATAAGTGAGGTATCGGGCTTTAAAACAGGTCCTCCTGCCGACAAATTATAAGCTGTCGAGCCTGTGGGGCTGGCTAAAATTATACCGTCGCCGAGATAAGTATCCGTATACTGACCGTTTATTTTTACCTCAAGCTTAAGCATATGAGCCGCCTCTTTATTTCTTATATAAATATCGTTAAGAGCCGGAAGAAAAGCCTTTCCGCATATTTCGCCCTTAAGCATCATGTGCTTTTCCACTGTGTACTGCCCTTTTAAAACCCTGTCTATTGCCTCTCTGCCTTCTTGCCTTTCGGCACCGGCAAGGTAGCCTAAGTGACCTAAGTTTATACCGAAAATAGGTGTTTCAAATCGGGCGGCGTGTCTTGCCACCCTTAAAATCGTTCCATCGCCGCCTAAAACGATAAGTATGTCGGCTTCGGAATAAATGTTTCCGCTCCATGAAAGCCCCAAAGTTTTGCCGAGCTTTTCCCCAACAATTACAGGGCAGCTGCAAGTGTTTAAATAATAGAGGATTTCTCTTGTATATTTAAGCTCCTTATCTCTTTCAAAGTTGGTTATAAGCCCGATTTTCTTCATACTCTTTTCCCCTTAAGTTCCTTTTGACCCTCGGCAATAATTTTCCTGATATCAAAATCGGAAATCATACTGCCGCTGTTATATTTTGACAGATAAATAAGATATTCAATATTGCCCTCGCCGCCCCTTATAGGTGAAAATGTAAGCCCTTTTACATTAAAGCCGACACTTTCGGCAAAAGCCTTTACGTCCTTAATAACTCTTAAATGAACCCTTGCGTCTCTGCAGACTCCGTTTTTCCCAATGCTGCCCTTTCCCGCCTCAAACTGGGGCTTTATAAGAAAAACACCTTCGCCCCTTTCCGACAAAAGTTCATATGCCTTTTTGAGAATTTTTGTAAGGGAAACAAAGGAAACATCGCAGGCGGCAAAGTCCGGCTCACTTTCGAAACCCTCAATATTTAAAATATTGGTCTGCTCCATTGAAATAACACACTTGTCTGCCTTAAGCTCCGCTGCAAGCTGCTCTCTGCCTACATCAACGGCATAAACCTTCTTGACGCCCCTTAAAAGCATACAGTGGGTAAAGCCCCCTGTTGAGGCGCCAATGTCCAGGCAGATTTTTCCTTCTATATCGATTCCGAAAAAATCAAGCCCTTTTTCAAGCTTAAGCCCTCCACGGCTATAGTGGGGAATAAGCCCCTTTTTATCAACGGTTATACCCTCGCCTTCGGTTTGAAAGGCAGGTTTTTTAACGGCAGTGCCGTTATGCCTGACAAAGCCCCTTTCAATCAGTCCGGCGGCTTCTGTGCGTGAAATGTTCATTATATTTTTTACATATATATCAAGCCGCATATTATTTCACTTTTTCTTTTATAAAATTAACAACACTTACGCTGTCAAGACCGTATCTTTCGAAAAGCTGGGGTCTTGTTCCTGCCTCTATAAATTTTTTAGGGAAAGCAAGGTTATAAATTCTCTTTCCGAATATATCCTTTTCAAACAGCTTTTCGGTCAGGCTTTGACCGTAGCCCCCTGTTTTAATATTGTCTTCAACAGTAAATATATATTTAAAATCCCTGAGTTCGTCAACAAAGCTGTCGTCAATAGGCGCTGCAAACCTTGCGTTGTAAACAGCCGGATTCATACCGGCGCTTATAAGCTCTCTGTAAACGTCAAGAACAGTCTGCATCATCGTTCCGTAAGAAACAATTGCGATTTTTTCTCCGCTGTAAACCTTCTGAGCCTTTCCAAGGGAAATTTCTTCCGTACTGCCGCCCAAAACATCTTCAACCGCCCCCTTGGGGTATCTTATGGCACATGGTCCGTCAAGCTCTTTAACCGCAAAATTAAGCATATCTATAAGCTCACGCTTGTTGCAGGGCGCCATAACCGTCATATTGGGCATCTGGCTTAAGAAAGATGTGTCGAAAATCCCCTGGTGGGTTTCTCCGTCTTCCCCTACTATGCCGGCTCTGTCTATGGCAAAAATACAATGAAGGTTTTGCAGACAGACATCGTGAAGAAGCTGGTCATAACTTCTCTGCAAAAAGGTTGAATAAACGGCAAAAACAGGTATATAGCCGTTTGCGGCAAGACCTGCCGCAAAGGTAACGGCGTGTTCCTCTGCTATGCCTACGTCAAAGGTTCTCTCGGGGTAAAAGCGGCTGAAATTGCTTATGCCTGTGGAATCGGGCATAGCCGCCGTTATGGCGCAGATTTCTTTTTTAACCGCCCCCAAACGAATAAGAGCTTTAGAGAAGACATCTCCGTAAGTTTCAAAATCTTTTTTCTTTAAAAGCTCTCCCGTTTCAACATCGAACTTTCCGACACCGTGAAATTTCTCGGGGTGTTTTTCAGCAGGAGGATAACCCTTGCCTTTTTTCGTAACAACATGAAGAAGAACGGGCTTATTGAAATTTTTAACCTTGTTAATCGTCCTTATAAGCTCTTTTACGTTGTTTCCGTCAACAGGTCCTACATACATAATTCCCAAGCCTTCGAAAAATTCCCCGGGAATCATAGCCTTTTTAAGGCTTTTCTTTGAGGCGCTGAGAACACTGTTTGCCGTCTCGCCCACAACGGGAACCTTGCTGAAAGCCGTTTTTACCTCATATTTTGCATCATTATATTTCTTTGCCGTCCGAAGTCTTGTAAGATAAGTACTCATTGAGCCTACATTTTTTGCAATGGACATACCGTTGTCGTTTAAAACAATAAGCAGCTTTGTTTTCATCTTACCGGCATTGTTAAGCGCCTCATAAACCATTCCCCCCGTAAAAGAGCCGTCGCCTATAACAGCAGCGACATTGTAGCTTGCATGAGCCAAATCCCTTGCGGCGGCTATGCCGATTGCCACAGAAACGGAAGTTGATGAATGACCTGCGCCGAAAACATCATACTTACTTTCATCGGGGCGGGGAAAGCCGCAAAGCCCGTCAAGCTGACGAAGGCTGTCAAATCTTTCCTTTCTGCCCGTAAGTATTTTATGAACATAGGCTTGATGGCCTACGTCCCAAACAAGCTTGTCATAGGGAGTGTTAAGACAATAATGAATGGCTATTGTAAGCTCGGTAACCCCTAAATTTGAGGCAAGGTGTCCCCCTGTCTTGGAAACATTCTCAACCAAAAACTCCCTTATTTCTTCCGCCAAAACAGGCAGATTTTTTATGTCAATCTTCCTGAGATCCTCAGGAGAGTTAATTTTGTTCAAATATTTCATGTACACACCACCAAACAGTAATCATAGAAACTATGAGCCGATTAATCAGCGCTCTCTGTAAATTAGTTCACTCTGTCAATAAGCTTTTCGGCATATGTTCTTAAAAAGGCGCCCTTTTCGCCGAATTTATCAAGAAGTTCACATACCTCCCGTGAAAGCTTTAAGTAGTCTTCATTTGCCTTTTCAAAGCCGAAAACAGAGACATAGGTTGACTTTCCGTTTTTGTCATCACTTCCTACGGGCTTGCCCAAAACCTCCGTAGTACTTGTTATGTCTAAAATATCGTCCTTAATTTGGAAAGCAATACCCAGTTTATAACCTATTTCGTCAAATTCGGAAAGAGTCTTTTCGTCTGCTCCCCCTATAATTGCGCCGGCTTTAAGTGCCGCCTGAATAAGGGCAGAGGTTTTTGCCTTGTGAATATAAAGAAGGGTTTCTTCGTCTGCCTTTTTTTCCTCAGACAAAAGATCGACAACCTGACCGCCGATTGTTCCCTTAACTCCGCAAAGCTCCCCTACTGTAAGGGCAGCCTTTGTGTATTTTAAATCGCCTTTTGAAACAGCGTCTGAAAGCATTGTTTCAAAACCCAGATTTAAAAGACCGTCGCCGGCAAGAATTGCAATATCTTCGGAAAAAGCCTTGTGACAAGTGGGCTTTCCTCTTCTGAAATCGTCATTGTCCATAGCCGGAAGATCGTCATTTATAAGTGTATAGGTGTGTATCATTTCTATTGCACAGGCAAAGCCCAAAGCCTCTTCTAAATCTCCGCCTGCTGCCTCACAGGCCCCCAAAAGCAAAAGAGGACGCAGTCTTTTTCCTCCGGCAAAAACGCTGTAGCCCATTGCCTCATAAATCACTTCGGGATATTGCGGCTTTAAATAAGCCTTAAGCCTTTCATTTACAAGCTCGATTCTTTCATTTAATATCTTCTCAAAATTCATGGGTTCATTTCTCCTCATCAGCGGCAAAGTCTTCTTTTTCAAAGATTCCCTCTGCCGTCTCCTTTAATATTTTAACCTGTTGTTTCGTTTTGTTTAAATTTTCTCCGAGGCTTACCAAAAGGTCAATCCCCTCTTTATAAAGCTTTACCGACTTATCAAGAGCCGTTTCTTCATTTTCCATAAGCTCCGTAATTTCTTCAAGTCTTGCCAAATTATCTTCAAATGTCTTTCTTGCCATCAGTCTCGTTCCTCTCCTTTTCATAAACAGCGGCGCTGCGTTCACCGTCTTTAAACAAAACAGTGATTTTGTCGCCGTCTTTTAAGTCTTCGGCAGATGTAACATAATTTCCGCCTTTTTTTACTATGCTGTAGCCCCTTTCAAGAACCCTAAGAGGCGACAAACTGTTTAAAAGGGCTGCGTTCCTGCCCAGTTCTTTTTCAAGCCGGGTCGTTTTACCGTCTATGCCCTTGTTAATTCTTTCATAAAGTTCGGATATATAAATTTCGTTATTATATATTCTTTGAAGTTCTCTGTCGGAGGTAAAATATTTAATATATTCGTGGATTTTGCCCTCTGCTTTTTTAAGCTTATATTCCGTAAAAAAAGTCATGCTTGCGTATGCATCTCTTATTTTTTCGGAAATATCGGCTGCCCTCTTTACGGCAATTTCAGCCGCCGCCGAAGGTGTAGCCGCTCTTAAATCGGCGGCAAAGTCGGTTATTGTAAAATCCGTTTCGTGACCTACCGCCGAAATAACGGGTATCTTCGACCTGTAAACCGCCATAGCCACCTTTTCTTCGTTAAAAGCCCACAAATCCTCAAGGCTGCCTCCGCCTCTGCCTAAAATTATAACGTCACAGCCCTTCCACCGGTTTACGAGCTCCAGAGCCTTAACGATTGAATCCGCCGCATATTCTCCCTGAACAATAACGGGAACAACCACAATTTCAACATTGGGGTTTCTCCTGCCGCTTATACTTATTATATCCCGAAGGGCTGCTCCCGAAGGCGAGGTTAAAACAGCCACAGTCTTGGGATATTCAGGTACGGTTTTTTTGTGAGCCTCGTCAAATATGCCTTTTTCAGAAAGTTTCTCCTTAAGCTGTTCAAAGGCAAGGTGCAGTGCGCCTACCCCTGCCGGCTCCATTATTTTAACATAAAGCTGGTAAGCCCCTGTTTTTTCATAAAGAGAAATACTGCCGTAAACCGTAATTTTAATACCGTTTTCGGGCAAAAAACGAAGTCCCTCGGCATAAGATGAAAACATAACACAGTTTACCTGAGCCGTTTTGTCTTTAAGGGTAAAATAAATGTGACCCGACTGGTGGAGCTTAAGGTTTGAAATTTCCCCCTGTACGAAGACGTCTGCCAAAAAAGCGTCTCTTTCAAAAAGTCTTCTGACATAGCCGTTTAACTGTGAAACAGTATATACTTTTCCTCTCATTTTCTGTCCCCTATGACTTTGCCTAAAATTCCGTTTATAAATTTAGGCGATTTGTCGGCGGAAAACTCCTTGGCAAGCTCTACGGCTTCGTTCGCCGCAACCCGACCGGGCACGTCTGAAAAGAGAATTTCATAAACAGCCAAACGAAGTATTGAAAGATCAACCTTGTCAATTCGCTCAACACTCCAGTTAATGGCGCTTTTGTTTATAACATCATCGATTTTTTCCAAATTATCGAGAACGCCTCTATATTCATTTTCAATAAAGGCTTTGTTGTCTTTGTCTGTCAGGTTTTCTTCGAAATATTCTTCAAGTAAGGAAAGCATATCCTCCCTGCCCTGAAATTCCGTTTGAAAAACCAGCTTAAAAACCTGAATTCTGTCAGTATGTCTGCTCATAGCTTAATCTGTTTCTCCCTCTGAAGAGTCTTCAGCCGCTGCTTCGGCTGAGGCTGTTTCGTTTTCTTCTTTTTTCTCTATTCCCACAATGTTGATATCAGCCTTCTTAACCTTCATTCCGGCCATTTTTTCTACTGAAGATTTAACGCTCTTCTGCACTTCAGCCCCGAGTTCGCTTAATTTACAGCCGAAATAGGCTATTACGTTCATACTGAGGCTGACCTCGCTGCCTTCCATTTTAACGACAACTCCGTTTATGGCTTTTTTTCTTCCCTTTAAAAGAAAGCCCAAAAGCCCTCTGTCAACAACAAATGTTTCAAGCCCGGCAACTCCCTCAACATTAAGCGCCGCAGCAGCCGCTATACTTGAAATAACTTCCGCCGTAATCTGTATGCTGCTTATATTTCCATTGTTCTCGCCCATTGTTCAAAACTCCTCCCAAAAAACATTATAATACCATTATAACAGATTTATCTCTAATTGCAAATATATTTTAACAGTTAAGCAAAGATTTCTTAACATAAAAAAGTAACAGCACCTCTTTTACGTTATAAAACAAACGTGAAAAAGGTGCTGTTTAAAAGTCAACGATTATAACTATTAATATTTTTTAAAAAGAGGAGTCGAAAGATATCTGTCTCCCGAATCGGGAAGAATAACAACTATGTTTTTGCCTTTATTTTCGGGTCTTGCCGCCAAAATACCGGCTGCCTTTAAGGCTGCGCCGGAGGATATACCCACTAAGATACCCTCGCTTACGGCAAAAGCTCTTCCTTCGGCAAATGCGTCGTCACCCTCAATTGCAATTACTTCGTCATAAACCTTTGTATTAAGCACTTCCGGAACAAAGCCTGCTCCAATTCCCTGAATTTTATGTGCTCCGGCAGTGCCTTTTGAAAGAACGGGGCTGTCGGAAGGCTCCACGGCAACAACCTTAACATCGGGGTTCTTTGACTTCAAATATTCACCCACACCTGTGATTGTTCCGCCTGTGCCTACACCGGCAACAACTATATCAACTTTTCCCTCTGTCTGCTCCCAAATTTCGGGACCTGTGGTCTTTCTGTGAATTTCGGGGTTGGCAGGGTTTACAAACTGACCTATAACAATTGCCCCGGGGATAGACTTTTCAAGCTCTTCAGCCTTTGCAATAGCCCCTTTCATTCCCTTTGAGCCTTCCGTCAAAACAAGCTCCGCCCCGTAAGCCGCAAGAAGATTTCTTCTTTCAACACTCATTGTATCGGGAAGTGTAATAATTGCTCTGTAACCCTTAACAGCCGCAACAGCCGCAAGACCTATGCCGGTGTTTCCCGATGTGGGTTCGATTACTACGGCGCCTTCCTTTAATATGCCTTTTTCTTCGGCGTCTTCAATCATAGCAAGGGCAATTCTGTCTTTAACTGAACCTGTTAAATTTAAATATTCAAGTTTGGTTAAAATATTTACTCCCTTGATTCCGGCTGCCTCGGCATACCGCTTTGCGTTTAAAATAGGTGTTCCGCCTATAAGCTCAAGTGAGCTTTCTTTAATTTTGCTCATTGTTTTTCCTCCTTGTTTAATATGTTTTCCTATCAAATTAATAGGTTAATTATATACC